>JBGAJT010000112.1:0-640 GCA_044224785.1 Candidatus Nanopelagicales bacterium
ATCCATGCGATCTGGAACCGCACCCCTTCGCCCCAGCCGGCGTGCTGCAGCGCCTCTTCGACGCTCTTGTACGCATCGTGCAACTCGATGTACTTCCCGACGAGGGCGACGGTGAAGCACGGCTTGGGCGCCCGGATGCGGTCGACCAGGTCGCGCCACTGGCTGAGCTCGGGCGGCCCGACGCGCAGGCCGAAGTGGCGGACGACGAGGTCGCCGAGGCCGGCCGCCTCGATCATCGCAAGGTCGTTCGCGCCGTCGCCGACGGCGAGCTGATCCTGGTGGGCAACCCCGCGCTGCTCGAGCAGTTCGGCATCGATTCCCCTGACGCAGCCCGCGTCGCCGGCGAACTGGCGGACGGCGGGACCACCCCGATGATCGTCGCGGCGGGCGGCCGCGCGCTCGGCGAGATCTCCTTGCACATCGAGTCCGACATGTCGACGACGTAGACGAGGCGCTCGCCGTCGTCGCGGCCGGACGCGCGGCGGGCGGCGCCGAGGTGGAGAACTCCGGTGCCGTCGTGACGCTGCGCGGCGTACCCCTCGTGCGCCGCGGCCGGCACACCGGCGCCATCGTCCTGGTGCGCGACGCGACGGAGATCCGCCGTAGAGACCGCGCGCTTCTCTCCAAGGACGCGACGATC
>JBGAJT010000112.1:650-10203 GCA_044224785.1 Candidatus Nanopelagicales bacterium
GTGGCCGCGCTGCTGCGCCTGCAGGCCCGACGGATCGACTCACCCGAGGCCCGTGCCGCGCTCGACGAGGCGGTGCGCCGGGTGGGTGCGATCGCGGTCGTGCACGAGACGCTCGCGCACACGCCGGGGGAGCGGGTCGACGCCGACGAGGTCGCCGACCGCCTCGTGGCGCTGGTCCGGGACATGTCGCTCGGCGCGAAGGTGTCGGTGCGGCGCGAGGGCAGCTTCGGGATCCTCCCGGCCGAGGTCGTCACGCCGCTGTCGATGGCGCTCGGCGAGCTGCTGCAGAACGCCGTCGAGCACGGCGCCGGCAGCGACGTCGTCCTGGTCCCGAGCCGCACGCAGGCGGAGCTCGTGGTCGACGTCGTGGACGGCGGCCCCGGCATCCCGACGGACAGCGACCCGTTCGACACCGGCCGCCTCGGCCTGCAGATCGTCCGCACGCTGGTCACCGAGGAGCTCGGTGGCCGGCTCGAGCTGCTCCCCGGCGACGACGGCGTCGGCACGCGTGCGCGGATCGTGCTCCCGCTGCGCGATCGCACCGGCTGAGCGCTCAGGCAGCAGCCCGGTCCTGCCGATGACGTCGGTGAGCGACCGGGGGGTTCCATGAGCGACGTCCAGATCGCGCCGGGGTGGTACGACGACCCGACGCGCGCCGACGGGCTGCGCTGGTTCGACGGCCAGGCCTGGACCGAGCACGTGTCGGCCCGCCCCGAGCCGGCGGCTGCCGCCGAGCCCGACAGCCCCGCGAGCCCCGCGAGCACGCGGTTCGAGGCTGACGCCGGCAGCCCCGGTGTCGAGACGTCCCCGAGCACGGCTGCCGGCTGGTACGCCGATCCCGCCCGGCCCGACCAGTGGCGCTGGTTCGACGGGCTCGCCTGGACCGACCACGTCTCCGTGCCGTCGACCGCGGTCCCCGTAGCCTCGGCGCCGGCGTACGGCGCGGTCCAGCCGGTTGCTCCCGGGTACCGCACGACCCTCGCCGTCGCTCCTGCACCGGCGGCTGCCTCGCCCTACGCCGGCGCCTACGGCGCACCGGCGTACACCACGGCGATCTCACCGGCCTACGGCGCGACCGGCTGGAGCAGCCCGCCGAAGCGCCGCGGGACGACGCCGCTGCGCCTGCTGGTCATCGTCGTCGCGACCTTCGCGGGGCTGTGGGGCGTGGCGGCTGCGGTCGGGATCGTGTCGGCCGGTCTGCGCTCTGCGGGGCAGCCGTCGTACGCGCCCGGTGCGCGGTTCCACCTGGTCGACAAGCCCCCGACGACGCTCGCGGGGCTCCCGATGAGCGACGACTCGCGCGTCGTCGCCGCCGCGGAGAAGCTCCGCACGGGCGACGACGCGTCGATGGCTCAGCTCAAGGGCGCCCGACCCACCCGGGTCCAGGGATACGCCGTGGTGGGCGACCGGCTCCTGATCCTGGCCTGGATCCGCATCGACCAGGCCGTCGACCAGAAGACCCTCGCGAGGGGCTTGCGCGACGGGATGGTGCAGGGCGGCGCGACGGACGCCACCATCGAGCCGCTGGCCGACGGCTCGACGATGGTGTGCGCACGGGTGCCGACCGGCGTCGAGGGCGTCAAGGGCAGCGGGTGCATCTGGGTGCGGTCGGGCACCGGCGTCGTGGAGCTGATCGAAGCGGGCGTGGGCGACCCCGCGACCCTGGGCCAGGTGACGCAGCAGACCGCGGCGCAGATGTCCGCTCCCGCCTGAGGACCCGGCGAGCGGGCATGCCGCAGCGGAGCACGTGCGAGGGGACCGCCCGGGGAGGGCGGTGGAGGCCTAGAGGCCGGCGCGGGCCGCGCGGGCGCGGGCGTTGCGGCGCTTGAGGGCGCGGCGCTCGTCCTCGGACAGGCCGCCCCAGACGCCGGCGTCCTGGCCGCTCTCGAGGGCCCAGGTCAGGCAGGTGTCGACGACGGAGCACCGGCGGCAGACAGCCTTGGCCTCCTCGATCTGCATGAGCGCGGGGCCGGTGTTGCCGATCGGGAAGAACAGCTCCGGGTCCTCGTCGCGGCAGGCCGCGTCGTGACGCCAGTCCATCGGGTTCCTCCTGTGCCCGGCGGCGGCCGGGGAGTTCGTGGTCGTGCGGACGTCGAGACCCTTGTGAACGCAGTCACGAGCCCCCTCCGTGGGAGGTCCGGCGACCACGACGGGCCGACCGGGCTGCACACGGAGACGTCGGCGTGACCGAACGGCACACCGACAGACAACGACCCTCACATACCCGGCGGGGAGTGTCCAGACTTTTGACCAACTCCGGCGGCGCCCAGCCCGGTGTCGTTGCTCACAGAGGGTGTCGGGAATGCCGCCGTACGGGGCGTGCAACCGGATACATGGCCCGCACGGATCGATCACGCAGTGTGATCGGGCGGGCGGTCGGCGGTCAGACCAGCACGGCGAGGGCCCGCGGGACCGAGCGGAACGTGACCTCCGCGACCGGGCCCACGGCGTCGCCGTCGATCTGCAGCGAGGCCGACGGAGCCGCGGACACCGTGAACTCCGACTGGTCGTGCAGGGCGAGCAGGCCGCCAAAGGGGTAGGGGCGGCGCGTCCGGGTGAAGAAGCGACGGACGTGGCCGAGCATGTGCGGCACGGCGAGGCTGCGCGGGCCGAACAGGTCGAGCCCGGTGTCGAACGAGGCGCGCGGGCACGGGTCGATCGGCAGCGGGCCCAGGAACGTCCAGGGCGACGAGTTCTGGACGATCGCCAGGAACACGCCGTCGACCGACGGAACGCCGGGCCGGTGCACGGTCAGCGCGGGCTGCCGGCGCTCGGCGTTGACCAGGATGTGGCGCAGCGCCGTCTGGAAATAGCGCCCGGGCGTCGCCTCGGCGCCCTTGGCCCGCTGGCGCTCCATGTCCTCGACGATCTCCGCGTCGAGCCCGATTCCGGCGTTGCAGACGAACCAGCGCTGCCGGTCGCCGGTGTCGGCCAGGCCGACGCCGACCGTGCGGGTGCGCTTGTGCTCGAGCGCCTCGAGCAGCGCGCCGGTCGCCTCCACCGCGTCGTCGGGGAGACCGGTGCTGCGGGCGAACACGTTGGCGCTGCCGCCGGGGATCGCGCCGAGGATCGGGACGTCGTGGCCCGGTCCGTCGGCGAGCAGCCCGTTGACCACCTCGTTGACGGTGCCGTCGCCGCCGAGGGTGAGGACGACGTCGATGCCGTCGAGGCGCGCCTGGCGCGCGAGGTCGGTGGCGTGCGAGCGGTGCGTCGTCTCGACGACGTCGAGGTCGACCGAGGCCGACAGCGCGTGCGCGATCACCTCGCGCGTGCGCGAGCTCGTGGTCGTGGCCTTGGGGTTGGCCACCAGCAGCGCGCGCACACGCGGAGCCTAAGCGATCGGGTCTGGCAGGCTGGCTCCCGTGAGCGAGGAGCAGGGGACCGAGGCGGCCGGCGACTCAGCCGAGGCGGTGCGGTCCGAGGGCCGCGAGGCGCCGACGACGGCAGCGGCGGTGCTGGCCGGCGTCGAGGCGCTCGCGGTGGCGGCGTACGCGGTCGGGATCGGCGTGGCCGCCGTGAACTCGCCGGGCACGATCTCCGCGGCGCCCGTGGTCGTGATCATCTTCCTGCTGTTCGCGGCCGGCATCGCCGCGTGCGCCCGGGGCCTGTGGCTGCGCCGACGCGCGGCCCGCACGCCCTTCGGCGTCGTGCAGCTCTTCGGCCTGGTCACCGGCTGGACCCTGACGCAGGGCGACGGCGACACCACGCACTACGCCGGCTACGCCGTCCTCGTGCTCTCGGTGATCGGCATCGCGCTGGTGATCAACCCCGCGCTCGGCCGCGACCTCGACACCTGAGGCTGCGGCCCGACGGGTTCAGGCGGTGATGCCCTCGACCCGGTCCGACAGCGCGTTGAGCGTGTCGCGCAGCGCCGCGCCGTCGGCGACCGAGAAGCCGTAGCAGCCGAACACCTTGGCGGGCACCCCCTCCGCGCGCTGGCGCAGCGCGCGCCCGGCGCGGGTGAGCGACACGTTGACGCGCCGCTCGTCCTCGGCGTCGCGGTAGCGCTCGACGATGCCGGCCTCCTCGAGACGCTTGAGGAGGGGCGTGAGCGTGCCGCTGTCGAGGTGCAGCCGCTCGCCGAGCGCGCCGACGGTGAGCGGGCCGTCCTCCTCCCACAGCACGAGCAGCGCGAGGTACTGCGGGTAGGTGAGGCCGAGCTCGGCGAGGTGCGGCGCGTAGCTGCGCTGCACCGCGCGGGTCGCGCGGTAGAGCGCGAAGCAGAGCTGGTTGTCCAGGAGCAGCTGCGGGGGATGCGTCCGGCGGGCCATGGGTCCAGAGTAGCATTTGCACGATTCAATTGTGCACAATATGATCGTCGACATGAAGCCTCTGTACACCGCGCACGCCACCGCCACGGGTGAGGGCCGCAACGGCCACACCGCCACCGACGACCGGCTCCTCGACGTCGACGTCCGGATCCCCGTCGAGATGGGCGGCCCCGGCGGTGCCACCAACCCCGAGCAGCTCTTCGCCGCCGGCTACGCGGCGTGCTTCCACTCGGCGCTCAAGGTCGTCGCAGGCGGCACGGACCTGACCGGGTCCGAGGTGTCGTCCGACGTCGCGATCGGCCGGCTGGCCTCGGGCGGCTTCGGGCTCACCGTCGCGCTCACCGTGACCATCCCGACCCTCGACCGCGACTCCGCCGAGGCGCTCGTCGCCAAGGCGCACGAGGTCTGCCCGTACTCCAACGCGATCCGCGGCAACGTCGACGTCGACCTCCGGGTCGCCTGAACCGACCTCCGCCGCCGCCCGTCTGAACCACGACGTCCCAGAACCCGAGGAGAGACCGTGCCCGACCAGCCCAGCTCGCTGTTCGACCTCACCTTCGTCGACAACCACGGCCAGGAGGTCGACCTCGCGCAGTTCGAGGGCCGCCCCGTGCTGGTCGTCAACACCGCGAGCAAGTGCGGGTTCACGCCGCAGTACGACGGCCTGCAGGAGCTGCACGAGAAGTTCCAGGAGCAGGGCCTCGTCGTCATCGGCTTCCCGTGCGACCAGTTCGCGCACCAGGAGCCGGGCGACGACGAGCAGATCGCCGAGTTCTGCCGCGTGAACCACGGCGTGACGTTCCCGCTGTCGACCAAGGTCGACGTGAACGGTTCGGGAACGCACCCCGTCTTCGCGTTCCTCAAGGACCGCGCCGGCGGCCTGCTCGGCTCGCGGATCAAGTGGAACTTCACCAAGTTCCTCGTGCTCCCCGACGGCCGGACCGTGAAGCGCTACGCGCCGAACGTCACCCCCGACAAGATCGAGGGCGACATCGCGGAGGCGATCGCCGCGGAGCCCGCGGCCTGATCGCTCCTTGTACGTCGGAGGGGTCTGCGCGCTGCGCGGGCCCCTCCCGCGCGTCGTGGGTCAGACGTCGTCGGTCTGCAGGCCCTCGCGCAGCGTCGCCAACGACTTGGCCAGCAGCCGCGACACGTGCATCTGCGAGATGCCGACCTCCTCGGCGATCTGGCTCTGCGTCATGCCGTGGAAGAAGCGCAGCGCGAGGATCCGACGCTCGCGCGAGGGCAGCGCGGCCAGCAGCGGCTTGAGCGACTCGCGGTACTCGATGCTCTCGATGCCCGGGTCCTCGTCGCCGAGCCGGTCGGCGAGCATCGGCGCCTCGGCGTCGTCGCCGAGCGGGGCGTCGAGGCTGCTCGTCGAGTAGGCCTGCGCGCCCTCGAGGCCCTCGATGACCTCGTCCTCGCTGATCTCGAGGTGCGTGGCGAGCTCGGCGATCGTGGGGGAGTGGCCGGTCTTCTGCGACAGCTCCGCGGTGGCCTGCGCGATGGAGATGCGCAGCTCCTGCAGGCGGCGGGGCACCCGGATCGCCCAGCCCTTGTCGCGGAAGTGCCGCTTGATCTCGCCGACGATCGTGGGCGTCGCGTATGTCGAGAACTCCACGCCCCGTTCGGGATCGAAGCGGTCGACGGCCTTGATCAGCCCGATCGTGCCGACCTGGACGAGGTCCTCGTAGGGCTCGCCTCGATCTCGGAACCGGCGGGCCAGGAACTGCACGAGCGGCAGGTGCAGCGTGACCAGCTCGTCGCGCGCGGCCGTGTGGCCGGGCTCGCCCTCGTCGGTCTCGGCGAGGACCGCGAGCAGCACCTTCTCGCGCTCGCGCGCGGCGGCGTCCCACCGCGAGGTGCGCGGCGGCGGCGCCTGGTCGACCGCGGCCCCGGACGCGTCGGGGATCGTGCCGTCCTGCCGAGGCACGACGGGCGTGGGGTCGCTCATGCGGTCACCTGGGCGGCGCGCGAGGTCCGCAGCACGACGGTGACGTCGAGGGCGTCGACGGTGGCGGTGACCTCGTCGACGAGCGCGGTGAGGACCGCCCACGCGAACGTCGAGGTGTCCGGGAGCGTGCCGGTGGTGGTGCGCGCGCGCAGTGCGATGTCGAGCCGGCCGTCGTCGTGCGTCGTGAAGGCGCAGGCGATCTCGCCGTCGTCGACCGACTGGGCGATGAGCAGCGCCGCGACCTCGTCGACGGCCAGGCGCACGTCCTCGAGCCGGTCGACGTCGAAGTCCAGGCGCGCGCAGCACGCGGTCGCCGCGGTGCGCACGAGCACCACCCAGGCCGAGGCGGCGGGGACGCTGAGACGGATCGTGGAGCTCACGCCGTCACGCTATCCCGCAGCCGTATCTCAGTGGTGCGGCTCGCTCGGGTCGTGCGCGGCCAGCTGCAGCAGGGCGTCGCCGGTGACCCGGTGCACCGTCCACTCGTCCATCGGCACCGCGCCGATCTGCCGGTAGAACCCGAGCGCCGGCTCGTTCCAGTCGAGCACCCACCACTCGAGGCGCCGGTAGCCGCGCTCCAGGCACTCGCGGGCGAGCTTCTGCAGGAGCGCGGTGCCGTAGCCGTGCCCGCGCAGCTCGGGCCGGACGTAGAGGTCCTCGAGGTAGATGCCGTGGGTGCCGGTCCAGGTGGAGGTGTTGAGGAACCACAGGGCGAACGCGCCGAGGACGTGTCCGCGCTCGGGGTCCGGGTGCTCGACCACGAATGCGTACGCCGCGGGCGCGCCGCTCGGCGTGCTCGACGCGAGGTCCGGCGCCTCCGGCGTGCCGCCGAAGAGCAGCGTGCGCAGCTGCTCCTGGGTCGTCTCGACCTCGTGCCGCGCCTTCTCGTACTCGGCGAGGTCGTGGATCAGGTCGAGGATCTCCGGGACGTCGGAGGGGCGGGCCGGGCGCAGCCGGCCGACGACGGGGACGGGGCTCATGGGCCCATCCCACCGCACCCACGGGCGTCCACGCACGCAGAACAGAGGTTGACCGGCGACAGTCGCCGATATATCGTCAACCCATCGCGATACGGTCCGAGCGATCGCCCGGGTCGTGTGATCACTCATTCACAGCACGAGCTCTTGGAGGACGACATGACCGCCTACGCAGCAGCAGGCGCCTGGGGCTGGGGCCCTGGTCCCGGTGCCTTCAGCGACGAGAACCTGCGCGAGATGCGCCAGCGCATGCGCGCGCACATGGGCGCCCACCACGGCGGGCGCGGCCGAGGACCTGGCGGGATGGGCCGCGGCTTCGGCGGACCGTTCGGCCCGATGATGGGCCGCGGCTGGGGCTTCGGCCCCGGCGAGGGCCGGCGCGCCGGGCGCGGCGACGTCCGCACCGCCGTCCTGGCCCTGCTCACCGAGGGCCCGCGCCACGGCTACCAGATGATCGGCGAGATCGCCGAGCGCAGCGGCGGTGCGTGGAAGCCGAGCCCCGGCTCGATCTACCCCGTGCTCTCCGCGCTGCAGGACGAGGGTCTCGTCGACGACGAGAAGATCGACGGCAAGCGCGTCTTCTCGCTCACCGATGCCGGTCGCGCCTACGCCGACGAGCGGGCCGAGGAGCTCGCGCACGTCTTCGACGCCAACTCCTCCGACGAGGGGTCCGACGTCACCGACCTGAAGCAGCTGCTCATGGGTGTCGGCTCCGCGGCGGTGCAGGTCGTCACGACCGGCAGCCCCGAGCAGGTCGAGGCGGCACGCAAGGTGCTCGCCAACGCGCGCCGCGAGCTCTACCTGATCCTGGCCGAGGACGAGTCGTGACGACGCGGCCGATGCGGGCGAGCGACCAGGACCGCCAGGAGGCGGCCCTGGCGCTCGCCGACGCCTACGCCGAGGGGCGCCTGGACCCCGACGAGTTCGAGGAGCGCCAGTCCCGCGCCCTCGTCGCCACCTACCTGCACGACCTCGACCCCCTGTTCGAGGACCTGCCCGGCCGCGTCGCGCCCGCGAGCCGCCCGACCCCGCCACCCGTCCCGGTGCGTCGTGGTCGGCGGGGCGCAGGAGCTCCGATCGCGGCCGCGGCGCTCGCGCTCGTCGTCGCCCTCGCCTTCATCACCGGCGGCCACGCGCTGTGGCTGCTGGTCCCGGTGCTGTGGTTCGCGTTCGCCGCGCGACGTCGTCGTCACTGGCACGCGATGCACCACGGGTACGCCGCACAGCTGAGCCGGTCGCCGGGCCCGCACTGAGCCCGCGCGGACGCCGGTCACGATCGCGCTACGGGAGCCCCGGAATCCCTTCGGATCCGGGGCTTCCCCGCGCCCGGGGGAGGACGCTGGTCGGGTCGGCATCGGCGGGGGACGAGAGGGCGTGGCCATGTCCTGGTCGAGGCAGCACGCCGTCGTGCTCGTCGTCGCAGCATCGACGCTCGCCGTCGCGGCGTGCACCTCGAGCTCCGCTACCGGTGCCGCCTCGTCGTCGCCTCAACCGTCCGCCCGCGCGTCGCGGCCCGCCGAGCTCGCCGAGGCCCACGCCGTCTACGTCGTCGTCGACCACTCGTCGTCGGCGTGGCAGAGCTATCCGCGCCTGTACTCCGCGCGCCTGGTCGACGGAACGGGCGGCCCGCTCCTGCCGGAGGGTGTCGTCACCGACAGGGTGGAGGCGTCGTCCGACGGATCGGTGATCGTCTACGACGCGACGCCGGCGGTGCGTCGCGGCAGCAGCGAGGCCGGCGGCCCCACGACGTGGTGGTGGTCGGACTCGACGCAGACGCACGCGATGACGACCATGCCCGCGGACGTCCTCAGCCTCGCCGTTGCCGCCGATGGCCGATCGGTCGTCGTGGTCGCCGGAGGTGCGCGCTCCGGTGCCGTCCCCTCGGTCGCGCGGATCGACCTGGTGTCGGGCCGCAGCGCGCCGGTCTGCCAGGGGTGCGTCCCCGCCCAGAAGCCCGGCTTCGACGCCCACGTGGCCCTCGCGCTGAGCGACGACGGGGCGCTGCTCGCGACGTCGACGTGGGCGACCGACCAGTCCAGCGGCTTCGTCGGCTCCCGGCACAGCACTCCCACCACGGAGCAGGTCCTGTCGCTGCCCGGGGGCTCGTCGCGGTGGAGCTCGGGCACCGCGTTCTGCACGCCCGTCACCATCGCCGGCGACGGGACGCTGGTCCGCGGCTGCGCGAAGGACGAGGCGCACCCCGTCACGCTCAACGAGGTCACCGGTGTGCTCGGTCCGGCGGCGGCGAGCCGTCCGACCGGGCTGCCCGGATACGAGTCCGGACCGCTCGCCGGCGGATGGTGGTACGCGAGCGGGTCCGGCGACGCGTCGGGCCCGCTCACGATCAGCAG
>JBGAJT010000113.1:0-10183 GCA_044224785.1 Candidatus Nanopelagicales bacterium
GGCGAACTCCTCGTCGCGACTGGGCAGCGCGACGGTGAGCTTGAGCAGGAAGCGGTCCAGCTGCGCCTCGGGGAGCGGGTAGGTGCCCTCGTACTCGACCGGGTTCTGCGTGGCCGCCACGACGAACGGGTCGGGCAGCGGCCGCGGCCGCCCCTCGACGGTGACCTGCCGCTCCTCCATCGCCTCGAGCAGCGACGCCTGCGTCTTCGGCGGCGTGCGGTTGATCTCGTCGGCGAGCAGCAGGTTCGTGAAGACCGGCCCGGGCTTGAACGAGAACTCCGCGCTGCGGTTGTCGTAGACGAGCGAGCCAGTGACGTCGCCGGGCATCAGGTCGGGCGTGAACTGGATGCGCGTGCTCTCGACGTCGAGCGCGGTCGCGAGGGTGCGGACGAGCAGCGTCTTCGCCGTGCCCGGCACGCCCTCGAGCAGGACGTGGCCGCGGCAGAGCAGCGCGATCACCAGGCCGGTGACGACGGAGTCCTGGCCGACCACGGCCTTGGCCACCTCGTCGCGCAGCGCCGTGAGGGCGGCCCGCGCCCGCGCGTCGTCGCCCGACGGTGCCGGGGCCGCGGCGGGCGGCGCGGGAGGCGCGGGCGGTGCCGGGTAGGCGGCGGGGGCGGCGGGGTCGAGCCCGGGGTTCTCGGTCATGAGCGGCGTACCTCGTTCTCCAGGGTGTCGAGCGCGTCCGCGAGCGCGGTGAGGCTCGCGTCGTCGGTGGGGGCGCCGCCCGGTGCGAGCAGCGCGAGGACGTCGGGCGCCGAGCGCCCGGTGCGCGCGGCCACCGCGGCGGCCAGCGTCGCGGGGTCGGCGGTGCGCGGCAGCCCGAGGCGGGCCCGCAGGCGGGAGACGGTGCCCTCGCGGAGGGCGTCGGCGGCACGGCCGCGAGCGGCGCCGCGGCGGTAGAGGCGGGCGCGCCCCTCGACCGACTCGGTGGCACGCACGACGACGGGCAGCGGCTCCACGACGACGCGGCCGAGGCGGCGGCCGCGCCACCAGACGACCACGAGGATCGCCAGCGCGAGCTGCAGCAGCGCCCAGCGCACCCAGGACGGGATCAGGTCGCCGACGGACGGCGGCTCGTCGGAGGAGAACTGCAGCGGGTCGGTGAGCGAGGGCAGCCACCACACGAGGGTGCGCGCGTGGCCGAGCGCGTTCATCGAGAGAGCGGCGTAGCCGGAGTCGGCCAGCCGCTCGTTGGTCAGCGCCTGCGCCGCACCGATGATCGTGACGCCGTCGTCGCGCGTCCCCGAGTCGTCGACCACGAGCCCGTTCCAGCAGACGTGCGCGCCGGACAGCGAGGTCGAGTACGTCGAGCCCTGAGCCGGCAGCGCTCCGACGCGCTGCGCCAGCGACCACTCGCAGTCGGCCGGTCGCTCCGCCTCCGACGTGGCGTACTCGTCGACGGTCGCCCACGGCGCGAGCGCTGCCAGCGCGTCGGCGTCGGGCTGCACCAGGACGGTGCGCAGCGGGTGCGCCGTGCTCGCCTTCTCCAGCATGCGCGGGGACAGCGGCGCGGTCGGGACGATCAGCAGCGTCGCCTCGCCACCGGCCAGCTCGACGGCGCGCACGGCGTCGTCGGCGGTCGTGACGCGCACGACGGTGATGCCCTGGTCGGCCAGCAGCGCGGCGACCGCGTGCGAGCCGGGTCTGTCGTAGCCGTCGGGATCGAGGATCCCGGCGGTCCGCTTGCTCTGCGCGAGCGCCATCACGACGGCGACGACGATGAGGACGACGACGATCACCGCGGTGCTGCGGTTGCGCCGCACGGTGGCGCCGACCGTCGGCGTCGTGCCGTCGAGGAGGTCGGCGCTCATCGCGGCGCCGCCAGGACGTCGCGCGCGGTGGAGCCGCCGGGTCGCGCGGACGAGACCGCGCGGTCGAGCGCCACGAGCTGGTCGTAGGAGCGCGCGTCGGCGGTGCGGCCGCCGTACCAGATGTCGTCGAACAGCCGGGCACCCGCGCGCAGGTCGCCGGCCACCGAGGGCAGGGCGGTGCCGCCGTCGCGCGCGCTCGCGGCGGCGCGGAAGTCGGCGGCGCTGCGGTCGCCGATGTCGAACTGCGCGGCGTCGTACGTCGAGCGCCCCATCGCACCGGTGCGGCGGCGCACGGCCACCACGACGAGCACGACGAGGACGATCACGCCGAGGAGCCCGAACCAGCCGAGCGGCGAGGTCTGCGTCGCGCGCTCGAGGACGTCGTTGATCCGGTCGATCAGCCACTGGATCGCCTTCTGCACCCAGGTCTGGTCGTCCTTCGCGTACTCCTGCCGCGCGAGCTCGAGCCGCGCCAGCCGCTGCGCCTCCTCGCGACCGATCACGACGGGGACGTCGAAGGGCGCCCGTGCGGCGATCGCACCGAGCAGGGGGTTCACGCGCCCGGCACTCCCGCGGCGCGCGCGAGCTCGATGTCGAGGGCCTCGCGCCGGATCCGCCGGTCGATGTAGAGCAGCGCGGTGATGCCGGCGGTGAACGGGATGACGATCGTCTGCGACACGAGCGTGCCGAGCGACCCGGCCAGAGCGGTCGCGAACGTGAACGGGTTCGCGAGGTCGCCCGACGTCGCCTGCGTGCCGCTGATGATGCCGCCGATGAACGAGAACGGCAGGGTCAGCACCTGCGCGACGATGTAGGCGAGGATCGTGGCCAGCAGGTAGATCCCGAAGGTGCGCCACCACGCGCCGTCGACCAGCCGGAAGCTGCGCCTCATCGACGTCGTGACGCCGACGTTCTCCAGGATCAGCGCCACTGGCGCGAGCAGCAGCTTCACGGTGAGCCAGACGGTCGCGAGCACCGCCGCGAGCCCGACGGCGAAGCCGACCAGCACCCCGAGCCCGGTGCTCGCCTGACCCACGAGGACGCCGAGCAGGATCGCGATCCCGATGCCCACCGTCGCGACGCCGCCGACGGCGAGGCCGACCAGCAGGGTCAGCCCGAGCAGCGGCCAGAACCGCTTGCGGGCGCGCTGCCACACGTCCGACGTCGAGACGGGGCGGCCGAGGACGGCACGGCCCATCGCGGTCGTGAGCATCCCGGTGGCGAGCACGTTGAGCAGGAACGTCACCACCGTGACGAGCAGCGCGACGCCGCCGATCCCGGCGATGCCGCCGGCGAGGGCGCCGGTGTTCGGCTCGGCGCCGGACCCCGGGTTGGTGATCGCCGGGTCGCTGAGCAGCCGGTCGAAGAGGGTCGCGAACGAGCCGAACATGAGCAGCTGCAGCAGCGCGATGGCCGCGGCGATGATCGCCGAGATGCCCAGCACGGTCCTGGGATCGCGACGCATGTAGCTGATCGCCCCGTCGAGGATCTCGCCGACGCCGAGGGGGCGCAGCGGGATGACGCCGGGCTTGGGCGCCTGCGGCACCGCGCCCCAGCCGGCGACGCCGGGCAGCTGCTGCCCCGGCACGTAGGGAGGGGCGGCCGGCGGGCCGCCGGCGCCGGGCGGGGTGGACCACCCGGGGGCGACCGGCGGCACGGGGGCTCCGTACGCCGGGGGTGCGCCGTAGGCAGGAGGAGCGCCGTACGCCGGCGGGGCGCCGGGAGCCGGCGGAGCGGGCGGGTTCGGCGGAGCGGGCGAGGACCACGGGGGCGGCGGCGGCGCGGGGGTGGACCAGCCCGGTGCCGGCGGCGGCGCCTGCGGGTCGACGCTCGTGGGTGCGCCGCCGAGGTGGGTGGTGTCGGCGTCGGGGACGACGGTGGGTGCCGGCGGGACCGGCTCGGTGGGGCGCGCGGCCCAGGTGGTGTCGCCGGTGGCGGGCTCCTCGGCGCGGGGCCAGCCGGGCGGCTCGCCGTCGTAGCCCTCGGGGCGGGTCCCGTCGCCCTGGTCCGAGCTCATCGGTGGATGCACCCCCGGGTGACGCGGGCCGCGCCCTGCGACCGCTCCGATCGTGCCACGGGCGGCCCTCGAGCACGCTGCGACCCACCCGCCCGGACGCACGCGGGCGCGTCCGGGCGGTGCGGGTGCCCTGGGCGGGGAGGCGGGCGGGGAGCCGTCCGGGGAACACCGTGCGGCGCTCGTGCGTCAGAGAACCAGACCGGCGCCCGGCACGGGCCGACCGGCACACGGGGACGAGGAGCAGGGCCATGACGACGACCAGCTGGGGCGTCCCGCTCCGCGAACGCAGGCCGGATGTCACCATGAGCGGTGTGAAGGGTCGAGTCCTCGTCGTCGACGACGACACCGCGCTGGCCGAGATGCTCGGCATCGTGCTGCGCACGGAGGGCTTCGAGCCCGTCTTCTGCGCCGACGGCGCGAAGGCGCTCGCGGCCTTCCGGGAGAGCAAGCCCGACCTCGTGCTGCTCGACCTCATGCTCCCGGGCCGCGACGGCATCGACGTCTGCCGCTCGATCCGCGCGGAGTCCGGCGTCCCGATCGTGATGCTGACCGCGAAGACCGACACGGTCGACGTCGTCCTCGGGCTCGAGAGCGGTGCCGACGACTACGTCGTCAAGCCGTTCAAGCCCAAGGAGCTCGTGGCCCGCGTGCGCACCCGGCTGCGCCGGACCGACCAGCCGAGCCCCGAGACCCTCACGATCGGCGACCTGCAGATCGACGTCGCGGGCCACTCGGTCAAGCGCGACGGCGAGCCCATCTCGCTGACGCCGCTCGAGTTCGACCTGCTCGCCGCGCTCGCGCGCAAGCCGTGGCAGGTCTTCACGCGCGAGGTGCTCCTGCAGGAGGTGTGGGGCTACCGCCACGCCGCCGACACCCGCCTGGTCAACGTCCACGTGCAGCGGCTGCGCTCGAAGATCGAGCACGACCCCGAGCGCCCGCAGATCGTGGTCACCGTGCGCGGCGTCGGCTACAAGGCCGGCCCTCCGTGACCCGGGTGACGTGACCTCATGAGCTCTCCGTCGGACTCCCGTCCCGGACGGGGTGCGGCAGTACCGACGTCGGCGCCCGGCCTCGACCTCTCGTCCGTGGTGCGCGCGCCGCTGCACGCGTGGCGGTCGTCGGTCTCGCTGCGCGTCGTCGCCACGACCCTCGCGCTGTCGCTCCTCGTCGCCGGCCTCGTCGGCTGGCTGCTCGTCGGCCGCATCACCTCCGGCCTGCTCGACGCCAAGGAGCGCGCGTCGGTGGCCGAGGCGGCGTCCGGCGCGGCCGACGCCCAGCGCCAGCTCGACGCCGCCTACACCGGGCCGCAGACGCGGTCGGCGTCGGTCGTGGTCGACAACCTCATGTCGGGCCTCGGGCTGCGCAGCGGCTCGCCGCCGCTCTACGAGGTCGTCCTCCTGGCCTCGCCCCCGCAGCGGGGCGACACCCCGCAGCGGCGCTCGCCGGGAGTCTCCGAGGCGAGCGTCCCCGCCGACCTGCGCGTCGCCGTGCAGACCGACCAGCGGCAGTCCTGGACCTACACCGAGATCGTCTACACCGACGGCCGCACCGCTCCCGGGCTCGTCGTGGGCTCGCCGCTGGTGCTGCCGACCGCCGGCAACCCGCCGATGGAGCTGTACTTCCTGTTCCCGCTGACGCAGGAGCAGGCGACCCTCGATCTCGTCCGGCGCACCGTGCTGCTCGTCGGGATCGTGCTCGTGATCACGCTGTGCGTCATCGCCTACGTCGTCACCCGGCAGGTCGTGTCGCCGGTGCGGCAGGCGGCGCGCACCGCGCAGCGCTTCTCCGACGGCCTGCTCACCGAGCGGATGGCGGTGCGCGGCGAGGACGACCTCGCGCGGCTCGCGACGTCGTTCAACGCGATGGCCAGCAACCTGCAGGAGCAGATCACCCGTCTCGAGTCGCTCTCGCGCGTCCAGCAGCGGTTCGTGTCCGACGTGTCGCACGAGCTGCGCACGCCGCTGACGACCGTGCGCATGGCCGCCGACCTCCTCTACGAGGAGCGCGACGAGTTCGACCCGACCACTGCGCGCAGCGCGGAGCTGCTGCAGACCCAGCTCGACCGCTTCGAGTCGCTCCTCGCCGACCTGCTCGAGATCTCGCGCTTCGACGCCGGCGCCGCGGTGCTCGACCCGGACCCGGTCGACGTGCGCGCGATGGTCGACCGCGTCGTGGAGGCGGCGTCGCCGCTGGCCGAGCGCAAGGCCACGACCGTCACCGTGACGTCCCCCGACGGCGCCTGCATCGCCGAGGTCGACGCCCGTCGCATCGACCGCGTCCTGCGCAACCTCGTCGTCAACGCCATCGAGCACGGCGAGGGCCGCTCCGTCGACATCTCCATCGGGTGCAACGACGAGGCCGTCGCCGTCGCCGTTCGCGACCACGGCGTCGGCCTGCGTCCTGGTGAGTCGTCGCTCGTGTTCAACCGGTTCTGGCGCGCCGATCCCGCGCGCGCCCGCACCACCGGCGGCACCGGCCTCGGCCTGTCGATCGCGCTCGAGGACGCGCGCCTGCACGGCGGCTGGCTGCAGGCCTGGGGCGCGCCCGGCGACGGCGCCAACTTCCGGCTCACGCTGCCGCGCACCGTGCAGGGCCCGCTCGACGAGTCGCCGCTCCCGCTCGAGCCGACCGACGCCGGCCCGCGCGTGCAGGCCTCGCTGGCCTCGCCGTACGCCGGGCCCCGCCGCGAGGAGGTGCCCAAGTGAGGGCCGCCCGCGCCGGTCTCGTCCTGCTCGCGGCCGTGTCCGCGGTGCTGTCGGGCTGCGCCACGATCCCGACCTCCGGCCCGATCCAGCAGGGTCCGGTCGTGGGCGCCGGGGCAGGCGACCAGATCGCCCAGGTCATCGCGCGCAAGCCGGATCCGGGGATGTCGCCCGAGCAGATCGTCCGCGGCTTCCAGGAGGCGACCGCGAGCGCCGACCCGCGCTACGACACCGCGCGCCTCTACCTCACGCCCGACGCGGCATCGACGTGGCGCCCCGACTCCGGCGTCGCCGTCTACGACGAGACGGGGCTCGCGACGAGCGCCAAGGGGTCGATCGTCACGCAGGACGGCGTCCTCTCGGCGACCATCTCCGACGAGGGCCAGTACGCCGTCGTCGCGCCGCCGCGTCGCACGACCTGGAACTACACGCTGGCCAAGAACCCCAGCGGCGAGTGGCGCATCGCGCAGCTCCCGCAGGGGCTGCTGCTGGGTCCGGGCGACATCGCGCGCTCCTACCGCAGCTTCGACATCTTCTTCTTCAGCCGCGACCTGTCGACCCTCGTCCCGACCCCGGTCACGCTTCCGGTCTCGACGAGCGCGCAGGCCACCCAGCTCGTCCAGCGGCTGCTTCTCGGCCCGACGCCGTGGATCGCGCCGGCGGTCAGCACGGCGTTCCCGCAGGGGACGCGCCTGGCGCTGGGGGCGGTGCCCGTCACCGACGGCGTGGCCGACGTGTCGCTGTCGAGCGAGGTGCTCAACGCTGACGACGCGACGCGCCAGAAGCTGTCGGGGCAGCTGGTCTGGACGCTGCGCCAGGTCCCCGAGATCAGCTCCGTGCGCATCTCGGTCAACGGCCAGTCGCTGGCGGTGTCCGGAGTCGCGTCGCCGCAGCCGATCAGCTCCTGGTCGCTGCTCGACCCCGATCTGCTGCCGCCCAGCGCCACGGCGTACGGGGTCGCGGCCAAGGGCGTCGTGGCCTTCGGTGCCAAGGAGCTGACGCCGGTCGGCGTGACGCCGCGCCTGCGGACGCCGGGCGTGAGCCTGGACTCGACCCAGATCGCGGGCACGTCGGCCGACGGCCGCACGCTCTACGTCGGCAGGCTCGCCGACGGTGCCGACGCGGAGAAGCGCTACGTCGGCAACGACCTCTCACGTCCGAGCTGGGACCGCACCGGCGCGGTCTGGGTCGCCGACCGCGGCACCGGCCTCGTGCAGGTGCGCGGCGACAAGGAGACGGTGGTCCCGGTGGTCGGAGCGCCGTCGGGCTTCCGCGACCGCGAGATCTCGGCGGTGGCGGTGTCGCGCGACGGCACGCGGATGGCGATGCTGGTGCACCGCGGTGCGCTGGTCGAGCCGTGGCTCGCGCGCATCGAGCGCCGAGGTGACGCGGTCACCGTGTCCTCGCCGCTGCGCATCGACAACCAGATCACCGCGTCGCTCGACCTCGCCTGGGCCGACGCGACGACGCTGGTCGTCCTCGCGACCGGGTCGGCCGCTCCCGAGCTGCTCGACATCACGGTCGGCTCGTCTCTCGTCCGTCGTCAGGCCGCGCCCGACGCCGCGGCGACGAGCGTGGCGGCGGCGCCCGGCGCGGGCCGCGTCGACCTGGTGGCCGACCGCACCTCGACCTGGCGCCAGTCCGGCACCGGCTGGGCGCGCATCGAGGCGGTCACGGACCCCGTCTACCCGGGCTGACCGGTCTGGGGACGGCGGCCCCGGTCCTGCCGCGGCTGTGGAGCACCGACCTGTTGCGGCGTACGCCGTCGGCACGGTCGTGGCCATGTCCACGTACCTGCCGTTCCTCGCCGACTCCCGCCCCTGCGCCGGCTGCCGCGGCCCCCGCGGCCCGATCTGCCCCGTGTGCCGCCCCGCCTTCCAGGGGGAGGCCTACCTCGTCCACCGCGACGCCCTCGACCTCCCGGTGATCGCGTCGGCGGCCTACGACGGCCCCGTCCGCGAGGCGCTCATCGCCTTCAAGGACCACGGTCGCTGGAGCCTGCGCGCGCCGCTGGGTGCGTCGCTGGCCTACTCGGTCAACCGGCTGCTCGCCGGCCGACTCGACCAGGGCCTGGGCGGGCGCGCCGTCGAGCGGCGGTCGGACCCACCGGCGCCGGACCTGTCGGCGTACCGGCCGGTGCTCGCCGCGCGGCGGTTCCTGCTGGTGCCCGTGCCCAGCACCGGAGCTTCGCTCCGCGCCCGCGACGGCAACCACGTCCTCGAGCTCGCCGAGCGGGTGGAGGAGCGACTTGTGACGTGGACCGAGGCGCTGCCCGGGCTCGTCGTCGTACGGCGCCGGCGGGACCAGGTCGGACTGGGGCGGAGCGCGCGTGCGGCGAACCTGCACGGCTCGATGCGGGCCACCGACGTCCTCGTCCGCCGGGCGG
The DNA here is from genome assembly GCA_044224785.1 of Candidatus Nanopelagicales bacterium. Taxonomy (GTDB): domain Bacteria; phylum Actinomycetota; class Actinomycetes; order S36-B12; family CAIYMF01; genus Longivirga. The sequence goes on from JBGAJT010000113.1 coordinate 8,920, forward strand.
CCCGGCCGGGCACGGCGGTCGTGCTGGTCGACGACATCGTGACCACCGGAGCGAGCCTCGCCGAGGCGCACCGGGCGCTGACCGCGGCGGGGATCCGGCCGTGGGGCGCGGCGGTCGTGGCGGCGACGCCGGACCTGCCGCGGCGGGCCCGCCGCGGTCGCTCCTGAGCGTTCGCTCTGAGGGCGCAGCGAGAGTCCCGCGCGGGGAGCGCATCCTCGGGGTCCGGGGCTACCGTGGGTCTGTGGCACCCGTCCGGGTCCGTGGTTGCGTCCTCGAAGGAGCTCCGGTCGCCGGAGCACCTCGAGTACAAGCCGATGCCAGCCGCAGGCGAAGCGGTCCACGTAAGGCGACTCTTGGTCGTCCGATCACGGTGCGGTTTAGAGGTAAGTCCTGCCCCGTCGGGGAGCCCCAGTGCTCGCCGGTCCGGGAGAAGGGGAGTAGTCGCACGATGCCCGACCGGGCGCGGCGAGACCCTCAGCAGGCGGATGTGGGGTCGAAGACCAGGTCGGCCGGACGGGTGTCACAAGTCCGGTCCCGCGTCGCGGGGACCATCGCGCACGTCGCGCACAACAGGAAGGTGACGCCGTCATGTCCAGCATGAACGCACCCGTCGACATCGTCGTCCGTGGTCGTCACGTCGACATCTCGGAGCGGTTCCGAGAGCACGTCGGCGACAAGCTCGGTCGCATCGACCGTTTCGGCGTAGCCCTCAGTCGCATCGACGTGGAGGTGTCCAAGGAGCCCAACCCGCGTCAGGCCGACCGCGCCTTCGAGGTCGAGCTCACCTGCGTCGGCCGCGGTCCCGTGATCCGCGCGGAGGCCACCGCCGCCGACAAGTACGCCGCGCTCGACGTCGCCTACACCCGGCTCGAGGAGCGGCTGCGCCGCGCCGCCGAGCGCCGTCACGCCAAGCACCGCCGCGGTGGTGCGCCCGTCCTCGACGGAGTGGGCGGCGAGGCTGCTGCCGCTGCCGAGGAGGCGGCCGAGGCCGACGACACCGAGGCCGACGTCGTCTACGAGGACGGCCCCATCGTCGTGCGCGACAAGACCCACCCGAGCCTGCCGATGACGGTGCAGGAGGCGCTGCACGCGCTCGAGCTCGTGGGTCACGACTTCTTCCTGTTCCACGACGTCGCGACCGGTCTGCCGACCGTCGTCTACAAGCGCCGCGGCTACGACTACGGCCTGCTGCGCCTCACCCTCGAGAGCGTCGGGGCGTCGGCGGACGCGTCGTAGCCGAGGGTCTCTCCGGGCACGTCGCAGG
>JBGAJT010000114.1:0-10117 GCA_044224785.1 Candidatus Nanopelagicales bacterium
GCCCTGCGGCGCGTCGGGGGTCCCCCGGCCCGGGGGCCGCGCGGGCGGCCGGACCGGGTGAGGGTGCCCTGACCTGCGACGACGCCGACGCTCGCCGTCGAGGCGTTCGGAACCCGCCGGTCCGAGCACGGTTTCGGCGTCCCCAGGTCGCGGACCGGTCACGGATCCTCCACACGGGGGCCGTGGTGCTTGACTCCGGCCCGTCACCGGCGCCACTCTTGACGCGCGCTAGACCCCGCGGGCACGGACCGCCCGTGGGACGAGGTCCGCCCCGTGCGGCCGCCCCGCCCGCTGTCGAGCGGGGGCCGGCCCGGGTGCGCGACGAGGTCCCACGGTGCGAGCGTCCCCCGGACTCGACAGCGGCTGCCCCAGGTGGGTATGCTGCCGCTTTGCGCTGCCCTTCTTCCGCCGTGCCCGACTGGACACGGCTTGATCGGCGTGCGCGCTCGAAGGTCCGCGAGTCCTCGGAAAGGATGCCTCTTGGCAGCCTCGCGCAAGTCTGCAGCCCCTACCCACGTCCCTGGCCCCCGCCGGGTCTCGTTCGCGAAGATCCGGGAGCCGTTGGAGGTCCCCGACCTCCTCGCTCTCCAGACCGAGTCCTTCGACTGGTTGCTCGGCAACCAGAAGTGGAAGGACCGCGTCTCGGAGGCCCTCGAGTCCGGACGGCAGGACGTCCCCACGACGTCGGGCCTCGAGGACATCTTCGAGGAGATCTCCCCGATCGAGGACTTCAGCGGCTCGATGTCGCTGTCGTTCCGCGACCACCGGTTCGAGCCGGCGAAGTACACCGTCGAGCAGTGCCGCGACAAGGACTTCACCTACGCCGCGCCGCTGTTCGTGACCGCCGAGTTCATGAACAACGAGACCGGCGAGATCAAGTCCCAGACGGTCTTCATGGGCGACTTCCCGCTCATGACCGACAAGGGCACGTTCATCATCAACGGCACCGAGCGCGTCGTCGTGTCGCAGCTGGTCCGTTCGCCGGGCGTGTACTTCGAGCGCACCCCTGACAAGACCTCCGACAAGGACGTCTACGTCGCCAAGATCATCCCGTCGCGCGGTGCGTGGCTGGAGTTCGAGGTCGACAAGAAGGACCTCGTCGGCGTCCGCGTCGACCGCAAGCGCAAGCAGCCCGTCACGGTGCTGCTCAAGGCCCTGGGCCTGACCACCGAGCAGATCCGCGAGCGCTTCGGCGCCTACGAGTCGATGGTCGCCACCCTCGAGAAGGACGGCATCGAGACCCAGGAGGAGGCGCTCAAGGACATCTACCGCAAGCTGCGTCCGGGTGAGCCGCCGACGACGGAGGCCGGGCAGGCGCTGCTCGACAACTTCTACTTCAACCCCAAGCGCTACGACCTCGCGAAGGTCGGCCGCTACAAGATCAACAAGAAGCTGGGCACCTCGCTCCCGCTGACCCAGAGCACGATCACGATCGACGACATTGTGTCGACGATCGAGTACATCGTGCGCCTGCACGCCGGCGAGACCGACTTCACCGCTCCCGAGGGCACCACGGTGCGCGCGGAGACCGACGACATCGACCACTTCGGCAACCGTCGCCTCCGCACCGTCGGCGAGCTCATCCAGAACCAGATCCGCACGGGTCTGTCCCGGATGGAGCGCGTCGTCCGCGAGCGCATGACCACCCAGGACGTCGAGGCGATCACGCCGCAGACCCTGATCAACATCCGGCCGGTCGTCGCCTCCATCAAGGAGTTCTTCGGCACCAGCCAGCTCTCGCAGTTCATGGACCAGACCAACCCGCTCGCGGGTCTGACCCACAAGCGCCGCCTGTCGGCGCTGGGCCCCGGCGGTCTGTCCCGTGAGCGCGCCGGCTTCGAGGTCCGGGACGTCCACCCGTCGCACTACGGCCGCATGTGCCCGATCGAGACCCCCGAGGGTCCCAACATCGGTCTCATCGGCTCGCTGTCCTCCTTCGCCCGCGTCAACGCGTTCGGCTTCATCGAGACGCCGTACCGCAAGGTCGACGGCGACCGCGTCACCGACCAGATCGACTACCTCACCGCCGACGAGGAGGACCTGCACGTCATCGCGCAGGCCAACTCGCCGCTGCAGCCCGACGGCCGCTTCGCCGAGCCCCGCGTCCTCGTGCGCACCAAGGGTGGCGAGGTCGACTACATCCCGGGTGCGAGCGTCGACTACATGGACGTCTCGCCGCGGCAGATGGTGTCGGTCGCGACGGCCATGATCCCGTTCCTCGAGCACGACGACGCCAACCGCGCCCTCATGGGCTCGAACATGCAGCGTCAGTCGGTCCCGCTGCTGCGCAGCGAGGCGCCGCTCGTCGGCACGGGCATGGAGTACCGCTGCGCCACCGACGCGGGCGACGTCATCGTCGCCGAGGCGTCCGGCGTGGTCACCGAGGTCTCGGCCGACTCGATCACGGTCGCGCAGGACGACGGCGAGTACCGCACCTACCGGGTGCAGAAGTTCCGTCGCTCCAACCAGGGCACGAGCTTCAACCAGCGCCCGATCGTCGACGAGGGTCAGCGCGTCGAGGCCACCCAGGTCCTCGCCGACGGCCCCTGCACCGACGAGGGCGAGATGGCGCTCGGCCGCAACCTGCTCGTGGCGTTCATGCCGTGGGAGGGCCACAACTACGAGGACGCGATCATCCTGTCGCAGCGCCTCGTGCAGGACGACGTCCTCTCCTCGATCCACATCGAGGAGCACGAGGTCGACGCCCGCGACACCAAGCTGGGCCCCGAGGAGATCACGCGGGACATCCCGAACGTCTCCGAGGAGGTCCTGGCCGACCTCGACGAGCGCGGCATCATCCGCATCGGCGCCGACGTCGTCACCGGCGACATCCTGGTCGGCAAGGTCACGCCCAAGGGCGAGACCGAGCTGACCCCGGAGGAGCGCCTGCTCCGCGCGATCTTCGGTGAGAAGGCGCGCGAGGTGCGCGACACCTCGCTCAAGGTGCCCCACGGCGAGTCCGGCAAGGTCATCGGCGTCCGGGTGTTCGACCGCGAGGAGGGCGACGAGCTGCCTCCGGGCGTCAACCGCCTGGTGCGCGTCTACATCGCCCAGAAGCGCAAGATCACCCACGGCGACAAGCTGGCCGGCCGCCACGGCAACAAGGGCGTCATCGGCAAGATCCTGCCCGTCGAGGACATGCCGTTCCTCGAGGACGGCACGCCGGTCGACATCGTCCTCAACCCGCTCGGCGTCCCCGGCCGCATGAACGTCGGCCAGGTCCTCGAGACCCACCTCGGCTGGATCGCCAACCGGGGCTGGCAGGTCGAGGGCGAGCCCACGTGGGCGGCCCACCTCCCCGAGGCGGCGCACGCCGCCGAGCCGGGCACCAACGTCGCGACCCCGGTCTTCGACGGTGCCCGCGAGGAGGAGATCACCGGTCTGCTCGAGTCGACGATCCCCACGCCCGACGGCGTGCGGCTCGTCAACGGCGACGGCAAGGCCCGGCTCATCGACGGCCGCTCCGGCGAGCCGTTCCCGGAGCCGGTGGCCGTGGGCTACATCTACATCCTCAAGCTGCTCCACCTGGTCGACGACAAGATCCACGCCCGTTCGACCGGCCCCTACTCGATGATCACGCAACAGCCCCTGGGCGGTAAGGCCCAGTTCGGCGGCCAGCGGTTCGGCGAGATGGAGGTGTGGGCGCTCGAGGCGTACGGCGCGGCCTACGCCCTCCAGGAGCTGCTCACCATCAAGTCCGACGACGTCCTGGGCCGCGTGAAGGTCTACGAGGCGATCGTCAAGGGCGAGAACATCCCGGAGCCCGGTATCCCGGAGTCCTTCAAGGTGCTCGTGAAGGAGATGCAGTCGCTGTGCCTCAACGTCGAGGTGCTCTCGGGCGACGGCACGACCATCGAGATGCGAGACACCGAGGACGACGTGTACCGCGCCGCCGAGGAGCTGGGTATCGACCTGTCGCGGCGCGAGCCGTCCAGCGTCGAAGAGGTCTGAGCCGCTGCGGCGGCGGGCTCCACGAGCCGGCCGCCGCGCCCTCGGACACCTGACGAGACCGAACCACGAGTGAGGACATAACACGTGCTCGACGTCAACTTCTTCGACGAGCTCCGCATCGGCCTGGCCACGGCCGACGACATCCGTACCTGGTCGCACGGCGAGGTGAAGAAGCCCGAGACGATCAACTACCGCACGCTCAAGCCCGAGAAGGACGGCTTGTTCTGCGAGAAGATCTTCGGGCCCACCCGCGACTGGGAGTGCTACTGCGGCAAGTACAAGCGCGTCCGCTTCAAGGGCATCATCTGCGAGCGCTGCGGCGTCGAGGTCACCCGCGCCAAGGTGCGTCGTGAGCGGATGGGCCACATCGAGCTCGCCGCGCCGGTCACCCACATCTGGTACTTCAAGGGTGTCCCGAGCCGCCTGGGCTACCTGCTCGACCTCGCCCCGAAGGACCTCGAGAAGGTCATCTACTTCGCGGCGTACATGATCACCGAGGTCGACGACGAGCAGCGCACCAAGGACCTGCCCTCGCTCGAGAGCAAGATCTCGGTCGAGAAGCAGCAGGTCGCGAACCGTCGCGACGACGAGGTGAACAAGCGCGCCACCAAGCTCGAGGCCGACATCGCCGAGCTCGAGGCCGAGGGCGCCAAGTCCGACCAGCGCCGCAAGGTCAAGGAGTCGGCCGAGCGCGAGATGGCGCAGATCCGCCGTCGCGCCGACGCCGAGATCGACCGCCTCGACCGCGTCTTCGACCGGTTCAAGGGCCTCAAGGTCCAGGACCTCGAGGGCGACGAGGTGCTCTACCGCGAGATGCGCGACCGCTACGGCCGCTACTTCTCCGGCGGCATGGGCGCCGCGGCGATCCAGCGCCGGCTCGAGACGTTCGACCTCGAGGCGGAGTCGGAGAAGCTGCGCGAGATCGTGCGCACCGGCAAGGGCCAGCGCAAGACCCGCGCCCTCAAGCGCCTCAAGGTCGTCACGGCGTTCCTGCAGACGCGCAACTCGCCTATGGGCATGGTGCTCGACTGCGTCCCGGTCATCCCGCCGGACCTGCGCCCGATGGTGCAGCTCGACGGTGGCCGCTTCGCGACGTCGGACCTCAACGACCTGTACCGCCGCGTGATCAACCGCAACAACCGCCTCAAGCGGCTTCTCGACCTCGGCGCGCCCGAGATCATCGTGAACAACGAGAAGCGGATGCTCCAGGAGGCGGTGGACGCGCTGTTCGACAACGGCCGTCGCGGTCGTCCCGTCACCGGCCCGGGCAACCGGCCGCTGAAGTCGCTCTCCGACATGCTCAAGGGCAAGCAGGGCCGGTTCCGCCAGAACCTGCTCGGCAAGCGCGTCGACTACTCCGGCCGCTCGGTCATCGTGGTCGGCCCGCAGCTCAAGCTGCACCAGTGCGGCCTGCCCAAGCAGATGGCGCTCGAACTGTTCAAGCCGTTCGTCATGAAGCGGCTCGTCGACCTCAACCACGCGCAGAACATCAAGTCCGCCAAGCGCATGGTCGAGCGTTCCCGCGCGGTCGTGTGGGACGTGCTCGAGGAGGTCATCGCGGAGCACCCGGTTCTCCTGAACCGCGCGCCCACGCTGCACCGTCTCGGCATCCAGGCGTTCGAGCCCCAGCTGATCGAGGGCAAGGCCATCCAGATCCACCCGCTGGTCTGCGCCGCGTTCAACGCGGACTTCGACGGCGACCAGATGGCCGTCCACCTGCCGCTGTCGGCGGAGGCGCAGGCCGAGGCCCGCATCCTCATGCTGTCGAGCAACAACATCCTGTCGCCGGCGCACGGTCGTCCGATCACGTCGCCGTCGCAGGACATGGTGCTCGGTCTGAACTTCCTCACCTCGGACCGTCCTGGTCTGATCGGCGAGGGCCGTGCGTTCTCCTCGGTCTCCGAGGCGCTCATGGCCTTCGACAGCCGCGACATCAAGATCGCCAGCAAGGTCAAGATCCGCTTCACCGCGATCGTGCCCCCGACCGGCTGGACCGCTCCTGAGACCTGGGAGCACGGCGACCCGATCATCCTCGACACCACCCTGGGCCGCGCCCTGTTCAACGAGGCCCTCCCGGCGGACTACCCGTTCGTCAACGAGGAGGTCACCAAGAAGGAGCTCGGCGCGATCGTCAACGACCTCGCCGAGCGCTACCCCAAGGTGCAGGTCGCGGCGACGCTGGACGCGCTCAAGGAGGCCGGCTTCCGCTGGGCCACCCGCTCGGGCGTGACCATCGCGTTCTCCGACGTCGTCACGCCGCCGAAGAAGGCCGAGATCCTGCTCGAGGCCGAGGGCCGCGCGGAGAAGGTGCAGACGCAGTTCGAGCGCGGTCTGATCACCGACTCCGAGCGTCGCCAGGAGCTCATCGAGATCTGGACCCGCGCCACCGACGACGTCGCCGACGCCATGCGCGAGCACTTCCCGCGGCACAACACCGTCAACATGATGGTGAGCTCGGGAGCGCGCGGTAACTGGATGCAGGTCCGTCAGATCGCCGGTATGCGCGGCCTGGTGGCCAACCCCAAGGGCGAGATCATCCCGCGGCCGATCAAGTCGAACTTCCGCGAGGGTCTGTCCGTGCTCGAGTACTTCATCTCGACGCACGGTGCCCGCAAGGGTCTGGCCGACACCGCGCTGCGTACGGCGGACTCGGGCTACCTGACCCGTCGTCTGGTCGACGTGTCGCAGGACGTCATCATCCGCGAGACCGACTGCGGCACCGACCGCGGCCTGGCCACGCGGATCGGCATCAAGGGTGCCGACGGCACGGTGCGCCGTGACGAGGAGGTCGAGTCGACCGCCGCGTCGCGCGTGCTGTCCGAGGACGTCGTGGTCGACGGCCGCACGCTGGCCAGCGCCGGTGACGAGCTCGGTCTGCTCATCATCGACGACCTGGTCGCCGCGGGCGTCGAGGAGGTCAAGGCGCGCTCGGTCCTCACCTGCGAGAGCAAGGTGGGCACGTGCGCGACCTGCTACGGCCGCTCGCTGGCCACCGGCAAGCTGGTCGACGTCGGCGAGGCCATCGGCATCGTCGCCGCGCAGTCCATCGGCGAGCCCGGCACCCAGCTGACGATGCGTACCTTCCACACCGGCGGCGTCGCGGGTGAGGACATCACCCACGGTCTGCCCCGCGTGGTCGAGCTCTTCGAGGCGCGCACCCCCAAGGGTGTCGCCCCGATCAGCGAGGCGATCGGCAAGGTCCGCATCGACGACACCGACAAGACCCGCAAGCTGGTCGTCGTCCCCGACGACGGCTCGGAGGAGATCGCCTACCCGGTCTCCAAGCGCTCGCGGCTGCTCGTGGCCGACGGCGACCGCGTCGAGGTCGGCCAGCAGCTCGTGCAGGGTGCGGTCGACCCCAAGCAGGTGCTGCGCATCCTGGGCCAGCGCGCGGTGCAGCTGCACCTCGTCGCCGAGGTCCAGGAGGTCTACCGCTCGCAGGGTGTGTCGATCCACGACAAGCACATCGAGGTCATCGTCCGCCAGATGCTCAAGCGCGTGACGATCATCGAGGGCGGCGACACCGAGTTCCTCCCCGGCGAGCTGGTCGAGCGCGGCCTGTTCGAGGCGGAGAACCGGCGCGTGGTCTCCGAGGGCGGAACGCCCGCGGCGGCGCGTCCCGAGCTCATGGGCATCACCAAGGCCTCGCTCGCGACCGAGTCGTGGCTGTCGGCGGCCTCCTTCCAGGAGACCACCCGGGTGCTCACGGACGCGGCGATCCACGCCAAGTCCGACCCGCTGCTCGGCCTCAAGGAGAACGTCATCCTGGGCAAGCTCATCCCGGCCGGCACGGGTCTCCCGCGCTACCGCAACATCCGGGTCGAGCCCACCGAGGAGGCCAAGTCGGCGATGTACGCGTCGCTCTCGGCCTACGACGACCTCGACTACGGCTCGTTCGGCGTCGGCTCGGGCCAGGCCATCCCGCTCGAGGAGTACGACTTCGGCGGTTACACCAACTGAGGGAGGGAGGCCGGGCCGAGCTTGCTCGGATCCGGCTGACCGAGCGAAGGCGGTGTTGAGGGCGACGTAGGAGCCCGAACATACGAACTGCAAGAGCGAACGCAGAGGAGAGGCCGGACATTCGGGGCCGGCCTCTCCCGCGTTGCGGGGAGATCCGCGCGTCGCGCCTGAGATCCGTCAGGCGCGGACGCGGGACCAACGCAGCGAGCGAGTCACGAGAGGTCCGGACCGTCGGGTCCGGACCACTCGTCGTTCCGGGGAGTGCTGGGCGCTGCGGGCGGCGCATCCGACAGGGTGGGGTCGACGTCCCCGACGAGGAGCTGCCGCCGTGACCGATCCGTTCGCCCCGCCGCCCGAGGGCGGTTCCGGGGACCCCGTCCCGCCCGCGCCGCCGCCCGGCCCCTCGGCACCGCCGCCGCCGACGTACCCGGGCTACTCGGCGAGCGGTCCAGGCCCGATCCCCGGGGGACCGGCGCCGGGCTACCTGGTGCCGGCCGTGCCGGTCTTCCCCAACGGCAAGCCGATGCTGGACGCCCAGGGGCTGCCGGTGTCGGACAAGTCGCGGCTCGCGGCCGCCCTGCTGTGCTGGTTCGTCGGGGTCCTGGGGATCCACCGGTTCTACGTCGGCAAGGTGGGCACCGGCATCGCGATGATCGTGACGTGCGGCGGCCTGGGCGTGTGGGCGCTCGTGGACCTCGTCGTCATCCTGCTCGGGTCCTTCCGCGACGAGAACGGCCGGCGGCTCGAGAACTGGTGACCGCAGGCGGTCGGCACGAGGGTGCCGACCGCCTGATGCGGACCGCTCAGGCGGGGAGGCCCGGGACCTCGGCGGCCAGGGCGGCGTACTCGTCGTCGCCGATCGCGCCGCGCACGATCCCCCTGAGGCCCGCCACGACCTCGGGCGGCTGCACGCGCTGGTAGATGCGCGCCATCGTCGCGCGGTCGTCGAGCCCGACGAGCGGGAACAGCCACGCGACGACCTCGGGGAACCGGTCGCGAGGCACCCGGCCCGACAGCGCACCGAGGATCTGGCCCTGCTCCTCGGGGGACAGCGTGTCGACGATGAGCGGGTAGACCTGCGCGTCCTCCTTGCCCAGGTGCACATCGAGGTGGAAGGTGAACGCCGCCGTGGCCCGCGACGTCTGCACCGGGTCGCGCAGCGACATGCAGCGGGTGAACTCCGCGAACGCGGTGTCGAGCCCGCGGTGGTCGCGGTCGTACGTCCAGGCCAGCCGCGGGGCGATGTCCTCGAGCGCGGTGAACACCGCCTCCTCCTCGCCCTCGGCGTGCCACTCGAGGACCTCGTTCATGAAGTCGAACCGCTCGAGCGCGGGCTCGAGTCCCGGCACGCCCTGCGCAGCACCGAGGGCCGCGGCGTCGATGCCGGCCATGTCGGCCCGGAAGGCGTTGTGGAAGACGCGGACGGCGTCGAGCGGACTGCTCATCGCTGGCTCCTCGGACGGGCCGCAGGATCGGGAGCGGGACGACGGGCCCTCGCGGGTCGCCCGGCCTGCGCCGCGGTGCGGCGTCCGGCGAGCAGGTCGTGCCGCCGAGGCTAGGGACGGCCGGCCCCGACGTAAAGAGGTTCGGGTCAGAAATATTCGGAACCGAAACATAGTGGTCGGGATCGGCAGCGGGACCGACCGCCCTGGGCGGCGTCCGACCCGCCGGCGCCGCGGCCGCGTCGACCGGGGCTCGGCAGCCGAGCTCGCCGCGGTCGGTGATCTCGGTCTCACCGCGCCGCTCGGGCCGCGGTGACCTCGCTCACCCGGGACGAGCGGGGGAGCCGACCCGGCGAGGCCCTCCCCCGGGCCGGCGGGGGCTCTGCTCGGCGTGTCGCGCGGCGACACGCCGGTGGCAGCGGCAGGCTGCGGCCAGCGGTGGACCGCTCCACCGATAGTCGGACGGATCGGCCCGGGCGCAGGCCCGGAGCGGCCCGCGGGGCCGTACGACGCCGTTTTGACCCCGGCCGCATGCGCTGGGTAGTCTCTCTCCCTGTGCCTGGGCTCGCCCCGGGTGCCTGCGCATGTGCGCGACCCGGTTCCCGGGTCACCGCGAGCGCATCGACCTCCACATCGGGGAACGGCGTCCCTGCCCGGCTGGGCAGGGTGCGACACGCCCGGGCGCGGGGGTCGGGGCACCAGGGTCGGCCGAGCACGAAGGAACGCGATACACGCAGCGACGAACTCGGAGACGTGAGTGCCCA
>JBGAJT010000115.1:0-10084 GCA_044224785.1 Candidatus Nanopelagicales bacterium
CGCGTCGACCTGCTGGTTCACCTTGTCGAGGTGCCTCGCGAAGAACGACCCGCCGGTGAACTGGCTGCCGGGGCCATGGCAGGTGCCGCAGCCGAACGCCTGCGCCGGCGGCGCCTGCGGCGCGATCGCGACGGGCGGGGCGGGAGACCGGTCCGGTTCCTCCCTGCATGCGCGCGCCACCGCCAGGACGGCGAAGGGCGCCTCCCTGCGGGAGGCGCCCTTCGGGGTGCTGGCGGTGGCGGTGGGATTTGAACCCACGGAGGGTGTAACCCCTCACACGCTTTCGAGGCGTGCTCCTTCGGCCGCTCGGACACGCCACCGTCGAGGAGGGTACAAGGTCGGGCGCCCCCACCGAAAATCGGCGGGGCGCGTGCAGCCATCGTGAGCCGCCCCAGAGCCGGGCCACCGACCGCGCCGGCACCGGTCGTGGCGGAGCCTGCGTGGCGGCCACGAGGAATGCCTCAGGACACGGCTGCTCCAACCGATGGGGGATGGCTGTCCGCACACCCTGGAGCCCGCATGCCCTCGCTCGTCCGACCCACCGGGGTCGAGCGCACGTTCGCCGAGGACGAGATCATCGTCACCAAGACCGACCCGCAGGGTCGGCTGACGTATGCCAACGACGTCTTCCTGCGCATGTCGGCGCTGACCGAGGCGGAGGCCCTGGGCCAGCCGCACAGCCTCATCCGGCACCCCGACAAGCCGCGCGGCGTGTTCCGCCTGATGTGGCAGACGATCGCGCGCGGCGAGGAGATGTTCGCCTACGTCGTGAACCTCGCCACCGACGGCGCCCACTACTGGGTCTTCGCGCACGTCACGCCGACGGTCGATCAGTCGGGCCGCATCGTGGGCTACCACTCCAACCGCCGCGTGCCGGACCGGGGTGGCGTCCTCGCCGCCCAGCAGCTCTACCGGCGGATCAGCGCGGAGGAGGCGTCGTGCGGTCACGGACCCGAGGCCGCGCTGCACGGACAGACGGTCCTCGAAGATCTCCTCGCAGAGTCCGGCACGACCTACGACGAGCTCATCTGGTCGATCACGGACGGAGCGAACGCATGAGGGCGCTTCGACGACGGACCTCGGTCGAGAGCACCGGCGAGATCGACGTCCTGCGCGCGTTCGTGGCGGAGCTGCGGCGCGCAGCCGAGGCTGCGGCGTCCGGGGACGGCGAGGCACGTGTGCAGCACGTTCCGGGCATGGAGAGCGTCCTGGACGCGGTCGCCGTCCGATCTGCGTTCAACGAGACGTTCGACCGCTCCGACGCCTTCGTCCGCGAGGCAACGGCGGCGCTGTCGTCCATCAGCGAGAAGCGCTTCTACCGGCGCGTCCTGCTGGCCGGCATGCGCGGCCCGTACCGCACCGCCGCCGACACGATCAACGAGGCACGGGCGGCGATGATCGCGTCCGAGCAGCGTGCGGTCGAGGCGGCGCGCGCCGCCAGGAGCTCGCCGACCAGCTCGAAGGCACCGTGGTCGCCATCGCGGAGCACGTGGCTGCCGCATCGACCGAGCTGGCCGCCACCGCGAGCACGCTGGCGCAGTCGACCGAGACCGCGGTCCAGGAGGCGGGTGCGGCGAGCGTGACCGTCGCACGCCTCGGGGACGCCTCGAAGGAGATCGAGGACGTCATCACCCTGATCGCCGACGTCGCTGCGCAGACCAAGCTGCTCGCGCTCAACGCCACCATCGAGGCGGCGCGCGCGGGCGAGTCCGGTCGCGGCTTCGCCGTCGTGGCGTCGGAGGTCAAGTCGTTGGCCGAGACGACCGCGAGCTCGACGGACCGGATCACCGACCAGGTGCGCACGATGCTCGACGCCACCAGCGAGAGCCGGACGGCGATGGCCTCGATCGAGGACACCGTGCGCGACATGGCACCGATGGTCGACGACGTCCTCGTCGCGGTCGACGGCCACGCGGCCCAGCCCGGCCGTGCCGCCGTGTCGCAGGGGCTGGCCCAGATGGCCGAGTCGCTGCGGGCCGAGGTGCTCGACCTGCTCAGCGTGATGCGCGCGTCCTGAGGCTCGGCGTACGCCGAACCTCTCGACCGACCGCGTTCGTCCGTCGTCGCCGCCGCGCCCGCCCTAGGGTCGGACCCATGGCTGACCTGCTCCTCGGGGGTCGCATCGACCCCGCCACCGGCGACCGCACGGCCGACAAGGCCGTGGTCGGGTCCGCCGACCTGACCACCCACGGCGTGATCGTCGGCATGACCGGCTCCGGCAAGACCGGTCTCGGCGTCGTCCTCATCGAGGAGTGCCTCGCGGCCGGCGTGCCGACGATCCTCATCGACCCCAAGGGCGACCTGACCAACCTGCTGCTGATCTTCCCCGAGCTGCGCGGGACGGACTTCCGCCCGTGGGTCAACGAGGGCGACGCGCAGAAGGCCGGCGTCGGCATGGACGAGTTCGCCGAGCAGCAGGCGACGTCGTGGCGCGAGGGACTGGCCGGCTGGGACATCACGCCGGAACGTCTCGCCGAGCTGCGCGCGAAGGTCGACTTCACCATCTACACGCCCGGCTCGTCGTCGGGACGGCCGCTCAACATCGTCGGGTCGCTCGCCGCACCGAAGGCGGGGACCGACACCGAGGTGGTCGCCGACGAGATCGACTCCTACGTCACGAGCCTGCTCAACATGGTCGGCATCGACGCCGACCCGCTGTCCTCGCGCGAGCACATCCTGCTCGCCAACCTCGTGCAGAACGCATGGGCGCAGGGCCACGACCTCGACATCGCCACGCTCATCGGCCAGGTGCAGGCGCCGCCGATCCGCAAGCTCGGCGTGCTGGAGCTCGACGCGTTCTTCCCGCCCAACGACCGCACCGCGTTCGCCATGAAGCTCAACGGACTTCTCGCCTCGCCGTCGTTCGCGACCTGGCTGACGGGCGACCCGATCGACATCGACGCGATGCTGCGCACGCCCGACGGCCGACCGCGCTGCGCCGTCATCACGACCGCGCACCTCGACGACGGCCAGCGGCAGTCGGTCACGTCGCTCGTGCTCGCCAAGCTCGTGACGTGGATGCGCCGGCAGAGCGGTACGAGCGACCTGCGCGCGCTGCTCTACATGGACGAGGTCGCGGGCTACCTCCCTCCGACGGCGAACCCGCCGACGAAGAAGCCGATCATGCTGCTGCTCAAGCAGGCGCGCGCCTTCGGCCTCGGCGTCGTGCTGTCGACGCAGAACCCCGTCGACGTCGACTACAAGGCGCTCTCGAACGCGGGCACCTGGCTCATCGGCCGGCTGCAGACCGAGCAGGACAAGGCGCGCCTGGTCGACGGTCTCTCGAGCGCCGCGGGCGGCGTCGACGTGAAGGTCGTCGCCGACACGATCAGCAACCTCGGCAAGCGCCAGTTCCTGCTGCGCAAGGCGGGCAAGGACGTGCCCGAGGTGATGACGACCCGCTGGGCGATGAGCTACCTGCGCGGCCCGCTCACCCGCGACCAGATCGGCGAGGCCATCGCGCTCACCGCGCCCGCGGCCGCACCTGCCGCGCCCGCGGCGCCTGCCACGGCGCCGACCACCGAGGCCGCCGCGCCGGCCGCCGCTGCCCCGGTCGACGCGGCTGCTGCAGCCGCTGCCCCCGCCGCCGCGCCGCCGCCTGCGCCTGCCGCGCCGGCCCCGGTCAGCCCGCTGACCGTGCCGCCAGCGACGGCCGGCGCCGACGAGTCGCCGGTGATGCCGACCATCGCGTCCGGCGTACCCGTGGCCTACGTCGATCCCGCCGCACCGTGGCTGCCCTCGGTGGGCGGCGTCAGCGGCGGCCTGCACCTGCGCGCGGCCGCGGTCGCGCGCGTCGACCTCACCTACGACGAGGGCACCGACGTCGTGGCGACCGAGGAGTTCGAGGCGGTGCTCATGCCGCTCACGCAGGTGCCCGACCCGCGGCAGTTCGTCGCCGTCGACTACGACGACCGCGACCTCGTGACCACGCCGCCCTCGGGCGCCGTCTACGGGCTCGTGCCGTCGGAGGCGAAGGCCAAGACCTACTGGAACGCGATGCAGAAGGCGCTCGTCGACGAGCTCGTCCGCTCGCGCACGACCGAGGTGCTCGCCAACGTCGACCTCAAGGCCATGGCGCGCCCGGGCGAAACGCGCGAGCAGTTCGTCGCGCGCTGCCACACGCTCGTCGACAGCGCCGCCGACAAGGAGTTGACGACCCTGCGCAGCAAGTACGAGACGAAGCTGACGAGCGCGCGCGTGAAGCTCAGCGACGCGCAGATCAACGCGCAGGTGCTCGAGCAGGAGTACGACGCGAACTACGGCCTCGCGGCCACCGGAATCTCGGTGCTCGGCGGACTGCTCGGCGGACGCCGCAGCCGCAGCTCGATGGCCAGCCAGGCCAAGAAGCAGTCGGCCGCCAACGCCAAGGTCGGCGCGGCGCAGACCAAGGCGACCGCGATGCAGCAGGCCGTGGCCGAGCTCGAGGCCGACCTGCAGCGCGAGCTGCTCGAGGTCGACGCGCGCTGGAACGCCAAGGCGGAGAACGTCACGACCAAGTCGATCCCGCTCGAGAAGGCCGACGTCGTCGTCCGCGACTTCCGCCTCGTCTGGGTCCCCGTCGCCTGACCCCCTCGTAGTTCACCGAACATGATCATGTTTCGGGACCTACCTGATCCCAGACCGAGGTAGGTCCCCGAACGTGATCATGTTTCGGGACCTATGGGGTCCTCCCTGTGCCTGCGGGTGCGCGACGGGAGCGGGCGGCTCCCGCCGTCCGTGGCGGTGCGGAGGGTCAGGCGGAGGGGCTAGGAGAGGCCGAGCCGGCGGGCTTGGTCGAGGCCGACGGGGTCGGTGAGACGCAGCCGGCGCCGGAGGCGACGGGGGTCGGCTTCTTGAGCGCGGCGTCGACCTTGGCCTGCGGTGCGACGGCCTTGAACTTCTGGCCGAGGACGACGTCGATGGTCGCGTCGGTGCGGGCGTCCTGCACGAGCACTGCGCCGACGATGTAGTACTTCATCAGCTGGGCGTTGGCCAGACCCGCTGTGCCGTAACGGATCTCGGCGACGCCGGCGACGGCGCGGCCGAGCGGGTCGTTGGCCACCCGGCTGATCTTGAACCCGCGCGACCCGAGGTCGGCGGCGGTGCGCTTGGCCAGCCCGGCGCGGTTGGTGGCGTTGTAGACGTTGCTCGTGACGGTGCCGGGCTTCGGGAGCGCGACACCGGGGACGACGGTCGTGGTGACGCACGGCGCCGGCGACGACGCACCCGGCGAGGCGCTGTCGGAGCCGCTGCCGCGCAGCAGGCGCACGATGCCGAACGTCGCGCCGAAGAGCACGGCCATCATGAGGACGACGATGATCGTGGTGGTCACGGGATGACGGCGGCGCGGCCCGTCGCCCGAGGGACCGAGCCCCTGGCCCGAGAGCATGCTCATCGCGGGGCTCCCGTCGTCCCGCTCCCGGCCAGGCGGGAGCGCCACTCGCGGTCGTCGAGGTCGAGCACGCGCGCGTGCAGCACCGGCCGGCCGTGCAGGGCGGTGCGCAGCGCGCGGTGCAGGCCGTCCTCGAGGTAGAGGACGCCCTCGTACTTCACGACGTGGGCGAACAGGTCGCCGTAGAAGGTCGACTGCTCGTCGAGCAGCTGCTCGAGGTCGAGCATCCGCTTGGTCGTGACGAGGGTGTCGAGGCGGATCTGGCGCGGGGGGAGCTCGGCCCACTGAGCGGGGCCGCACCCGTGCTCGGGGTACGGCCGCCCTTCACCGACGCCCTTGAAGATCACCTTGTCGAGTCTAGGCGAGCCGGTCCGCCGCGCCCCTCAGACGCGCGCGACCGGTCTTTCTCGGACGCGGTCGATGTGCCCCGACCCCCGATAGGCGGGTGGATGGCTCCCCCGACGACCGCGACCCGCCGCCGACCTGGGCAGGGATACCTGCACCTAGCGCAGGCGGGGGCACATCGACCGCAGAGCGGGGGTTGGCACAAAAGTGACCCCCCGCGCACCCATCAGGGCCCACCTACCCTTGCTGCCTTCCGGCCCTGGGGGAGTTCAGCGGGATGACGCCGCACGGGGAGTCGCGGACCAGCATAGGCGACGCGCGCCGGTGCCCGTCACCGGCCGATTTCAGTGCAGGTGCACCCCGCCCGTATCCTCGTCCGCGGAGGATTCGCCTAGTGGCCTAGGGCGCACGCTTGGAAAGCGTGTTGGGGGAAACTCCTCAGGGGTTCGAATCCCCTATCCTCCGCCGACCGAGGGCGGGAGCGCAGTGCGCTCCCGCCCTCGTCTGTCGTTCTGGGTCACGGCATACCCGGGTACGCCGCCGAGCAGCTGAGGGCTGCGGTGAGCCCGGAGCCGCACCGCACCCTTCCGCTTGAGCGCCCGTCATTCCGCGTCCGGTACGCCGCCGGGCAGCGGAAGGCTGCGGTGAGCCCGGAGCCGCACCGCACCCTTCCGCCTGGTGACCGGTGGGTCAGAGGGCGGCGATGGCGGCCTTGACCGAGTCGGCGACGGGGGTCGGCGTACGGCCGATGAGGCGCTCGAGGTCGCCGCTGGTGACGTGCAGGTCGCCGGCCTTGATCCGGCTGTCGACGTCGGCGAACACCGCGGCCACCGGCTCGGGGAAGCCCGCGGCGTTGACGAGGATGCCGGCGAGGGTCGCCTCGTCGACGTCGGTGTAGGCCACGGGCTGGCCGGCCGCGTCGCCCACGAGGGCCGCGAGCTCGGTCAGGGTGATCGCGTCGCCGCCGAGCTCGTAGACCGCGTTCACGTGGCCGTCGGTCGACGCGACGACCGCGGCGGCCTCGGCGTAGTCGGCGCGCGTCGCGAGCGAGACCTTGCCGTCGCCCGCGGCACCGACGATGCCGTGCTCGAGGTAGGTCGGGAACTGGGGCGTGTAGTTCTCGACGTACCAGGCGTTGCGCACGAACGTGTAGGGCAGGCCCGACGCGATGATCGCGGCCTCGGTGGCCTGGTGCTCCTGGGCCAGGATCATCGGCGTGCTGTCGGCCTTCGGGATCGAGGTGTAGACGATCCGGCCGACGCCGGCACGCAGGGCGGCGTCGAGCGCGTTCTGGTGCTGCGGGAGGCGCTTGCCGATCTCGCTGGCCGACACGAGCACGAGGACGTCGGTGCCGGCGAAGGCGGCGTCGAGGCTCGCGGGGTCGTCGTAGTCCGACGCGACGACCGTGACGCCGGCAGCGGCGAGGTCGGCGATCTTGTCGATGCTGCGGCCGGTGGCGGTGATCTCCGCCGCGGGCACGCCGCGCGCGACCAGCGACTCGACGATGAGGCGGCCGAGCTGGCCGGTGGCTCCGGTGACGACGACGGACACGTGCTCCTCCAGGGGGTGGGGCGGCCGGGGCTCGACCGCGATCTCACCGGTCGACAACCGGCGTACCCTGGAGTCGCTTCCCATCGGAGAGCAGGCACCTTGAAGTGCCGTACTTACCTGGAGGTGACCATGCAGGTCACAGGCACGAGCCCCGAGCACGCCGTGCTCGACGTCGACCCGTACGCCGCCGGCTGCCCGAGCCGTCAGGTGCTCGACCGGATCGGTGACCGCTGGACCGTGCTCGTCGTCGGGTCGCTGTCGCAGGGCCCGTTGCGCTTCAGCGAGCTCGGTCGCCGGATCGAGGGGATCAGCCAGAAGATGCTGACCCAGACCCTGCGCGGCCTCGAGCGCGACGGCCTCGTCGCGCGCACCGTGCACCCCGAGGTGCCGCCGCGCGTGGAGTACGAGCTCACCCACGTCGGCCGCACCCTCATCGCGCCGCTCGACGCCCTCGACGCCTGGGCCCGCGAGCACCTCCCCGTGATCGAGCAGGCCCGCATCACCTACGACGAGACCCGCACCGCCTGATCCCCTCGCCGTCCCAGCGCCCCACGGCACAACGCGAACGAGATCTCGTTCGCGCTACCCCCTGGGGCGGCGCCAGGTGGACGTCAGGCGGGGGTGAAGACCTCGAGGAAGACGGTGCCCTGGCGCATGAGCATCTGCGACCCGCCAGGTCCGGTCACGGCGACGTCGACCGGGTCCCAGCCGGCGTCGACGAGGCGGCCGACCGCGGCGTGCAGGTCGTCGACCTCGAGCACCGGGTGCACGGCCGCGCAGTCGCGGTCGTAGAGCGACAGGATCTCGACGGCCTGCGCGGCCGAGGTGCCGGGCCCGGAGAGCCACAGGTCGGGCATCCCCTCGGCCGTCAGGATCGCGAACGGCGGCCCCCACCGCTGGCTCACCTCGTACCCGGCGGCCAGCCAGCCGGGCAGGGCTTCGTCGACGTCGGCCACGAGGACCCGCACTGCTCCCATGGGTCCAGCATGCGCCCGCAGCCGTGGCGGCCGTGGGCGTTTCGGCCCGCTGCCCTCGTCCCCGGAGACGGCGTCCGGGGCTGCGACTAGGGTGCTCGCGTGTCCCTCGCCCTGTACCGCACCTACCGCCCGGGCAGGCTCGCGGACGTCATCGGCCAGGAGCACGTCACCGTGCCGCTCGCCCGGGCGATCGACAGCGGCCGCGCCCATCACGCCTACCTGTTCACCGGTCCGCGCGGCTGCGGCAAGACCTCCACGGCGCGCATCCTGGCCCGCTCGCTCAACTGCGAGGAGGGCCCGACCTCGGAGCCCTGCGGTGTGTGCCCGAGCTGCATCTCGCTGGCGCCCAACGGCCCCGGCTCGATCGACGTGGTGGAGATGGACGCCGCGAGCCACCGCGGCATCGACGACGCCCGCGAGCTGCGCGAGAAGGCGATGTACGCGCCCGCGGCGAGCCGCTACAAGGTCTACATCATCGACGAGGCGCACCAGCTCACGGTCGATGCCGCCAACGCGCTGCTCAAGCTGATCGAGGAGCCGCCGGCGCACCTGAAGTTCGTGTTCGCCACGACCGAGCCCGACAAGATCCTGCCGACCATCCGGTCGCGCACGCACCACTACCCCTACCGGCTCGTCCCGGTCCGCCGACTGCAGGAGCACCTCGCGTGGATCTGCGAGCAGGAGGGCGTCCCGGCCGAGCCGGAGGCGCTCGCGCTCGTCGCGCGCGCCGGCGCCGGGTCGGTGCGCGACGCCCTCTCGATCCTCGGCCAGCTCGTCGCCGGCACCGGTCCCGAGGGCCTCACCTACGACGACACCGTGAGCCAGCTCGGCGTCACCGATACCGCGATGCTCGACGAGGTCGTCGAGGCGCTCGCCACCGACGACGGCGCCGCGATGTTCTCGGTGATCGACCGCGTCGTCGAGGCGGGCCTCGACCCGCGCCGGTTCGCGACCGACCTGCTCGAGCGGCTGCGCGACCTCGTCGTCCTGCACGAGGTGCCCGACGCCGCGGAGGCCGGCCTGCTCGACGCCCCCGACTCCCAGATCTTCCTCATGCGCGGCCAGGCCGAGAAGCTCGGGCTCGCGCAGCTGTCCCGCGCGGCCGACCTCGTGAGCACCGGGCTCTCCGAGCTCAAGGGCGCCACGGCCCCGCGCCTGCAGCTCGAGCTGCTCTGCGCGCGCCTGCTGCTGCCCGCGGCCGACGACACCGACAACGGCCTCGCCGCCCGCCTCGACCGGATCGAGCGCAAGGTCGCCTACCTCGGCGACGGCCCGGCCGGAGCCCCCGCGCCTGCCGCCGCCGCCCCGGCCCGCCCGGCCGCCCGCGAGCCCGAGCCCGCGGCGCCGGCCGCCCGACCGGCGGCGCACCACGACACCGCGCCGCGCGTCGCGACCCCGGGCGGCCCGCCTGCGCCGCCGCGCCTGTCGACGATCGCCCCGACCACCGCGTCGTCCCCGGCTCCCGAGGAGCCGGCCGCACCCGCTGCTCCGGCAGCGCCCGCGGCCGCCGAAGCACCTGCTGCGCCTGTTCCGGCGACCGAGGCCCCCGCGCACGCGGCGTCCTCGCCCGCGACGTCCGGCGGTGGCGACCTCGCCCAGGTCACGACGATGTGGCCCGCGGTCCTCGAGGCGCTGAAGTCGTCGAGCCGCGTCGCGCACACGCTGGCCGAGGGCGCCGTCCCGCTCTCGCTCGACGGGCGGATGCTCGTCGTCGCCCACCCCGACCGCGTTCGGATGGGGATCCTGCGCGGCAACAAGGGGCAGGTGGGCGGGCCTCAGGAGGCCGTGGCCTCGTTGATCAGCTTCTCGAGCGCCGTCATGTCGTTGATCGCCGACGACG
>JBGAJT010000116.1:0-9914 GCA_044224785.1 Candidatus Nanopelagicales bacterium
CGACGCGCGACGGCAAGGGCATCGTCTTCGTCGCCCACGACGGCCAGGTCTACCCGGCCGGCTTCCTCCCGCTCGAGCTCGGCTCGGTGCGCGACACGCCGCTCGCGGAGATCTACCGCGACCACCCGACGCTCAAGGCGATCCGGGCCGCGGAGTTCAGCGGGAAGTGCGGCGTGTGCGAGTTCGCCGACCTGTGCGGAGGATCCCGGGCGCGCGCGTACGCGTCGTCGGGCGACCCCTTGGGCGAGGACACCGCGTGCCCGTACGTGCCGTCCGTCGTGGACACCACCGAGTCGCTGGTCGCTGCAGGGGTGTGACCAGAGGGGCTGCCGGGCTCACGCGTCGCCGACGCGCGAGCCCGGCATCTCTCGCCTAGCCTCGACGCATGGGACCGACCGCCGAGGTGGAGCGCCTCGCCGCGAGCACGTACGTGTCGCTGACGACGTTCAAGAAGGCCGGCACCGCCGTGCCCACCCCGGTGTGGGTGTCGAGCGACGGGGACCTGCTCTACGTCTGGACGCAGGGCGACTCGGGCAAGGCCAAGCGGATCCGCAACGACGGTCACGTGCTCGTCGCGCCGAGCGACTCCCGCGGCGGCCTGCAGGGCGCGGCGGTCGAGGGCCGTGCACGCGTCCTCGACTCCCCTGCCGACCTGTCCCGCGTCGCCGCGCTGCACCGCGCGAAGTACGGGCCGCAGTTCCGCCTGTTCGACCTCGGCGCGAAGCTCTTCCGCCGCAACCGGCCGCTGGTCGCGATCGAGATCGCTCTGGGCTGACGAGGTACCAGATCGACCGTCGACGTGTGCTGTCGCGGGCCCGGGGTCGGGCGTGAGCACACATCAACGGCGGGGCGCGCCGGCCCAGCGGATGGCGAGGCCGGACACGAGCAGGGCGACGATCGCCCCGGCCGCGCTCAGCGGGAGTCCGGCGTAGTCGACGATGCGCCAGGGGAAGCCGGCCAGCCCGGTCCCGGACAGCACCAGGGTGGAGACGCCGACGCCGACGCAGCCGAGCGCCGCCACCCACGTGGCCGCGCGCAGCGACGGTGCGGTGCTGCGCGGTGGGGCGTCCCACCACACCAGCGGTGCGTGCTCGAACGGCCACATCAACCGCACGACCGCCCACACGCCGACGGCGTACACCGTCCAGAGCACGAGGCTGCCGAGCAGGTAGCCCCAGCCGTCGGGCACCGGCCAGCCGTCGTCGCCGAGCCGCACCGGCCGGTCGAGCGACAGCGTGTGCGCGAGGGTCGTGACGGCGACCAGGACCGGCAGGTGCCAGAGGTAGAGCGTCATCGCGACGAGGTTCACCCACGTCGCGGGCCGCCAGACGGCCGGCACCGCCGCGAGGCGCTGCAGCGCACCGTCGAGCAGCGTGACGACGTAGACCAGCACGACCGAGTGCAGCGCGAGCGCGACGGTCGGCGGCGCCATGTTGCTCACCTCGGCGCCGGGCATGCCGACCATCGACAGCGGCCACGGGCCGTGCGCGATCAGCACGAGGTTCGCGCCGACGCACGACAGCGCCACCAGCGCGATCGCCCACCTCGGCACGCGGGCGAGCACGCCGTGCGAGCGCATCGACCCGAGGTAGGCCGGCACCGCCCACACGATCACGAAGTTGAGCAGCCCCACGACCGCCGGGATCCCGGCGAAGAACCGCGCGACGTCGACGAGCCCGCACGCGGCGAGCAGCGCGACGACGACCAGCGCCGCGCGCACCGGCGTCGTCGGCACGAACAGCGGCGTCAGCGCCGTGACGATGAGGTAGACGCCGAGGAACCACAGCAGCTGGGTCAGCAGGTTCATGAGCGGCTCGGACGCGGCGGGCGGCGCGAACGCGGTCACGACCGCGGCGACGATCCCGGCGACGACCAGGTAGACGAACGCGGGCCGCAGCAACCGGTCGGCCCGCGCCCAGATCCACGCCGGGTACTCGCCGCCCCGTGCGCGGTGCCGGTCCCACGAGATCGCGCTCGCCGCACCGCCCGCAAAGAAGAACAGCGGCATGATCTGCAGCACCCAGGTGAGGAGCTGCGTCCACGGGTACGCCGCGAGCAGGTTCCCGAGCACCGGGACGCCACCGGGCCACGCGACGACCGCCATGATCGAGTGCCCCGCCACGACCATCACCAGCGAGACGGCGCGCACGAGGTCGACGACCCGGTCGCGGTCGGCCGGCGTCTCCGCCGCGGCACGCCGCGACGGCACAGCCGAGAACACGGTGAGCGCCATCAGCCACGACCTCCGTGCCCAGCGTGGCACGGGCACGTGCCGGAAGGACGCCGGCCACACCGTCGATGCGTGATCATGCCGCCTTCTAGCGTGGTCTCATCACGCACGGACGGCACGGCGCCGTCGATGCGTGATCACGCCACCTTCTAGCGTCGCGTCATCACGCGTCGACGGCGGTCAGGGCCGGTAGGCGTCGGCCTCGACCTCGACGAGCATCCGCGGGTCGACGAAGCCGCTGACCTCGACCATGGTCGCGGCCGGGCGGACGGCGTCGAACAGCTCGGAGTGCGCGCGGCCCACGGCGTCGGCGTCGCGGATGTCCTTGACGTACATGCGGGTGCGGACGACGTCGGCGAGCGAGAGCCCGGCCTGCTCGAGGGCACGGCGTACGACGCCGAAGGCCTCGAGCGTCTGCGCGTAGGCGTCGCCCTCGTGGCGGACCTCGCCGTCGACGGTCGACGTCGACCCCGCCACGAGCACGAACGGCCCGGCGACGACGGCGCGCGAGTAGCCGACGGCGTCCTCCCACGGACCGCCCGAGGAGATGCGGGTGGTCACGGCATGAACCCGGGGATCTCGTCGCCGCGACGGAACATCGACTGGCGCATCTCCATCCGCGGCGCGACGGCGACGAGCGCCTCGGGCAGCGTGAAGGCACCCGCGTACAGCGCCTTGCCGATGATCGCGCCCTCGACGCCGTGCTGGACGAGCTCCGCGAGCGCGTGCAGGTCCTTGAGCGACGACACGCCGCCCGACGCCACGACCGGCGCGTCGGTGGCCTCGCACACCGACCTGAGCAGGTCGAGGTTCGGGCCCTTCATCGTGCCGTCCTTGGCGACGTCGGTGACGACGTAGCGCGGGCAGCCCTGGCCGTCGAGGCGGGCGAGCACCTCCCAGAGGTCGCCGCCCTCCTGCGTCCAGCCGCGGGCGGCGAGGGTGGTGCCCCGGACGTCGAGCCCGACCGCGATCTTGTCGCCGTGCTCGCGGATGATCTGCGCGACCCACTCCGGGTTCTCGAGCGCCGCCGTACCGATGTTGACCCGACGGCAGCCGGTCGACAGCGCCGCCGCGAGCGAGGCGTCGTCGCGGATGCCGCCCGACATCTCGACGTCGATGTCGAGGGCGCCGACGACCTCGGCGAGCAGCTCGCGGTTGGAGCCGCGGCCGAACGCGGCGTCGAGGTCGACGAGATGGATCCACTCGGCGCCCTGCTCCTGGAAGGCCAGCGCCGCCTCGAGCGGGCTGCCGTACGACGTCTCCGTGCCGGCCTCGCCCTGCACGAGCCGCACGGCCTGGCCGTCGGCGACGTCGACCGCGGGCAGCAGCTCCAGGACCGGCGGGCCGTCGTACTCCTGCTCGTCGAGGTCCTCGGGCGCGGTCTCGGGCGTCTCGTCGCTCATGCCCCCGACCCTAGCGACCCCGACCCCGCCCGGTCTCACTCGGCTATGTGCCAAGCAGAGCACCTCTGGTTCGCAGATAGCCGAGCGAGACGGGGTCTAGCGGCGGTCGAAGAGGAGCGTGCGCAGGACGGGGGCGAGGAGGAGGGAGAGGAGGAGGACCGCGCCGCGCAGGCCCCACGACGGCGTGAGCCACCAGGTGAGCACCTGGACGACGAGGAGGATCGCGACGACGACGTACGTACGACGCCGACGGCCGCGGGCGAACGGGTCGTTCTTCGGGTACGTGCGGCGCCACCAGCGTGAGAGCCGCGACTGCGCAGACGACGCCGGCGAGGTGACGGCTCCGACGACAGCGGCGCGCTGGCCGGCCCGGCGGCGCTGCGCCTCGCGGCGGCGCCGCTCCTCCTCCGCGGCGGCCTCGCGCTCCGCGCGGCGGCGCGCCCGGTCCTTGGCCACGTGCTCAGCCCAGCGACCGGACCCAGGTGCGCAGCAGGTGCGCCCCGGCATCGCCGGACTTCTCGGGGTGGAACTGCGTCGCGACCAGCGGTCCGTTCTCGACCGCCGCGACGAACGGCTCGCCGTGGGTGGCCCAGGTGACGAGCGGCGCGCGCGTGCGCCCCGCCTCGTCGACGACGAGCTCCCACCGGCGCACGGCGTAGGAGTGCACGAAGTAGAACCGCTCGTGCTCGACGCCCTCGAACAGCGTGGAGCCGGCGGCGACGTCGACGGTGTTCCAGCCCATGTGCGGCAGCACCGGTGCGTGCAGCCGCTCGACCGTGCCGGGCCACTCCCCCAGGCCCTCGGTCGTCACGCCGTGCTCCACACCGTGCTCGAACAGCACCTGCATCCCGACGCAGATCCCGAGCACCGGACGGCCACCGGCGAGGCGGCGCCCGACGATCTCGTCGCCCTTGACGGCACGGATCCCCTCCATGCAGGCCGCGAACGCGCCGACGCCGGGCACGACGAGACCGTCGCACTCCTGCGCCGCCTCGCGGTCCGCCGTGACGACGACGTCGGCGCCGGCGCGCGCGAGAGCGCGCTCGGCCGAGCGGATGTTGCCCGAGCCGTAGTCCAGGACGACGACGCGCGGGCTCATGTGCGCGGTGCCCACGCGACCGCCGTGGCGATCGCGAGCACGGCGGCGGCCGCGAGCACGATCGCCTCCAGCCACCGCTTGTTGCGGGCGAAGGAGATCACGCCGCCGATGAGCACGCCGGCGAGCACGAACATCGCGATGTACACGGGACTACAACGACCCCTTCGTGCTGGGTACGCCGACGACCCGCGGATCGATCGACGCCGCGTCGCGCAGCGCGCGGGCGAACGCCTTGAACTGCGCCTCGACGACGTGGTGGGCGTTGCGGCCCTTGAGGACGTCGAGGTGCAGCGTGATCCGCGACTCCGCGACGATCGACTCGAAGATGTGCTTGGTCAGCGTCGTGTCGTACGAGCCGATGAGCTCGACGATCTCGGGCTCGTCGTGCACGAGGTAGGGGCGGCCCGACAGGTCGAGCGCGCACCGCACGAGCGCCTCGTCGAGGGGCACCAGCGAGTCGCCGTAGCGACGGATGCCCGCCTTGTCGCCCAGCGCCTCGCGCAGCGCCTGGCCCACGGCGAGCGAGGTGTCCTCGACCGTGTGGTGCGCGTCGATGTGCAGGTCGCCCTTCGTGCGCACGACGAGGTCGAGACCGCCGTGCTTGGACAGCTGGGCGAGCATGTGGTCGAAGAACGGCACGCCGGTGTCGATCTCGTTGACGCCGGTGCCGTCGATCTCGAGCTCGACGAGGACGTCGCTCTCCTTCGTCGTGCGCTGCACGCGCGCGGACCTGCTCATGCCGTGACCTCCTCCAGCGCCGCGCGGAACGCGGCGTTCTCCTCCGGCGTGCCGACGCTGACGCGCAGCCACCCCTGCGGACCCGTCTCGCGGATCAGCACCCCGCGGTCGAGCAGCCCCTGCCAGACGGCGTGCCGGTCCGGGAACCGCCCGAACAGCACGAAGTTCGCGTCGCTGTCGGCGACGATGTGTCCACGCCCGCGCAGCCACGCCACCAGCGCGTCGCGCTCGTCGCGCAGCAGGGCGACCTGCGCCTGCAGCTCGTCGGCGTGCGCGAGCGCGGTGCGTGCGACCGCCTGCGAGACGGCCGACAGGTGGTAGGGCAGGCGCACGAGCTGCACCGCCGTCACGACCGCGGGATCGGCGGCGAGGTAGCCCAGGCGCGCACCGGCCATGCCGAACGCCTTGCTCATGGTGCGGCTGACGACGAGGCGCGGGTTTCCGTCGAGCAGCTCGAGAGCCGACGGCGTGCCGGCGCGGCGGAACTCGGCGTAGGCCTCGTCGATGACGACCATGCCGGGTGCTGCGTCGAGGACCGCCCGCACGACGTCGAGCTCGAGCGGCGTCCCGGTGGGGTTGTTCGGCGACGCGAGCAGCACGACGTCGGGCTGGTGCTGCCCGATCGCCTCGACGGCGGTCGCGGCGTCGACCCGGAACTCGTCGTCGCGCGGTGCGGTGACGTAGCGGGTGAAGGTGTCGCGGCAGTACTCGGGGTACATCGAGTACGTCGGCGTGAAGCCCAGCGCGGTGCGTCCGGGGCCGCCGAACGCGAGCAGCAGCTGGTGCATGATCTCGTTGCTGCCGTTGGCCGCCCAGAGCTGGTCGCCGGCCAGCGCTACACCGGACTCGCGGCCGAGGTAGGCGGCCAGATCTGCGCGCAGCGCGACGGCGTCGCGGTCGGGGTAGCGGTTGAGGCCGCGCGCCGCCTCGGCGACGGCCACGGCGACGTCGGCCACCAGGCCCTCCGACGGCGCGTACGGGTTCTCGTTGACGTTGAGACGCGCGCGGACGTCGAGCTGCGGGGCGCCGTAGGGCTCCTGCCCCCGCAGGTCGTCGCGCAGCGGGAGGTCGTCGAGGCTGGCCATGTCAGCCCCCGCTGGGACGACGGGTGCGGACCTCGATGGCCGCGGCGTGGCCGGGCAGGTCCTCCGCGTTGGCGAGCGCGACGACGTGCGGCGCGACGTCGGTCAGCGCGGCCTCGTCGTAGTCGACGACGTGGATGCCGCGCAGGAACGTCTGCACCGACAGGCCCGACGAGTGGCAGGCGCAGCCGCCGGTGGGCAGCACGTGGTTGGAGCCGGCGGCGTAGTCGCCCAGCGACACCGGCGACCAGGAGCCGACGAAGATCGCGCCGGCGTTGCGCACGCGCATCGAGACCTCGCGCGCCTCACGGGTGTGGATCTCGAGGTGCTCGGCGGCGTACGCGTCGACGACGCGCAGCCCGGCGTCGAGGTCGTCGACGAGGACGATCCCGCTCTGCGGCCCGCGCAGCGCCTCGGCGATGCGCTCGCTGTGCTTGGTCGCGGGCACCTGCACCGCGAGCTCGGCCTCGACGGCGTCGGCGAGCTCGACGCTCGTCGTGACGAGCACCGACGCGGCGATCACGTCGTGCTCGGCCTGGCTGATGAGGTCGGCGGCGACGAACGCGGGGTCGGCGGTGTCGTCGGCGAGGATCGCGATCTCGGTCGGACCGGCCTCGGAGTCGATGCCGATCCGGCCCTTGAGCATGCGCTTGGCGGCGGTGACGTAGATGTTGCCCGGACCGGTGACCATCACGGTCGGCGCGCAGTCGTCGGGGCCGGTGCCCGTGCCGAAGGCGAACATCGCGACGGCCTGGGCGCCGCCGGCGGCATAGACCTCGTGGACGCCGAGCAGCGCGCACGCGGCGAGGATGGTCGGGTGCGGGAGGCCGCCGTGGTCCTTCTGCGGCGGGCTCGTGACGGCGAACGAGGGCACGCCTGCGACGAGCGCCGGCACGACGTTCATGACGACCGAGCTCGGGTAGACGGCGCGGCCGCCGGGCACGTACAGGCCCACGCGATCGACCGGGAGCCAGCGCTCCATGACGCTGCCGCCGGGCACGACGTGGGTGATGGTGTCGACGCGGCGCTGGTCCTCGTGCACGAGGCGGGCCCGGCGGATCGACTCCTCGAGACCGGCGCGCACGGCCGGGTCGAGGTCCGCGAGGGCTGCGTCGAGGGCCCCCTGCGGCACGCGCAGCGACGGGGGCCGGACGCCGTCGAGCCGCTCGCCCCACTCGAGCACGGCCTCGGCGCCGCGGTCGCGGACGTCGTCGACGATGGGGCGCACCGTCTCGAGCACGCTCTCCACGTCGACCGCGGCGCGCGGCAGCACGGCACGGGGGTCGGAGTGCGACCCGCGCAGGTCGAGGCGCCGGATCATGCCCCGAGTCTAGGGACGACGACGCCGCAGGACCGAACCGGTAGCCCGCGCGGTCCGGCTGGCGGACACCCCGTGCCCCGCACGACGCGGACCGGCGGCGTCCCCGGCACGTCCGACGACGGCGCCCCGCACGCCACCGGTCGGGCGAGCCCCAGCCGCCCGGGGTGCGCCGTGGACCGGCGTAGGACACCCTGGGGCCCGTGACCGCGCGCCAGGTGGGTGCCCGGGCGGTGATCCCCCTCTTCCCGCTCGGGACCGTGCTCGTCCCGGGCTTCGTGCTGCCCCTGCACCTGTTCGAGCCGCGCTACCGCCAGCTCGTGGCCGATCTCTCCACGCGGCCCGAGGACGACCGCGGCTTCGGCGTCGTCGCCATCCGCGAGGGGCACGAGGTCGGCGACACCGGCGTGAAGGCGATGTACGACGTGGGCACGCTGGCGCTGCTGCGCACGGTGACGCCGTACCCCGACGGCCGCAGCGACCTGGTCACCAACGGCGACGCACGGTTCCGCCTGCTCCGGCTGGTCGACACCGGGACGCCCTACCTCAGCGGCGAGGTCGAGTGGCTCGACGAGCCCGACGGCGCCGAGCCGGCCGAGGTCGGCGTCGCAGCGCAGGCGGTCGTGCGCCGGTTCGACGAGTACCGCGCGGCGGTCGCCGGCACGGGCGCGGTCGAGGCCGCGCAGATGCTCGAGCTGCCCGACGACGCGCGCACGCTGTCCTACCTCGTCGCGGTCGCGATGGTCCTCGACCTCCGCGAGCGCCAGGCGCTGCTCGAGGCGGTGTCGACCGTCGACCGGCTGCGCGCCGAGCTCGCGCTGCTCGGCCGCGAGACCGGGCTCGTGCGCGAGCTCCCGTCGCTCCCCGCGATCGACCTCGCCCGCACCCCCAGCGGCCTGAACTAGCCGCCCCGCGTCCCGCTCTGCCGCGGACGGGCCGCCGTCAGCAGCAGATGGGGCAGCGCGGCGGCGCGCGTGCGGGCAGGAGAGGATGCGCGGGTGGCGAAGAAGTCCTCCCCCGGCGGTACGCCGGCCACCGTCGCGCTCACCCGCGCCGGCGTCGCGTTCACGACGCACTCCTACGAGCACGACCCGGCGGCGCCGTCGTACGGGATGGAGGCCGCCGAGGTGCTCGGCCTGCCCCACGAGCAGGTCTTCAAGACCCTCCTCGCCGACGTCGACGGCGAGCTCGTCGTCGGCATCGTGCCGGTCGCCGGCAGGCTCGACCTCAAGGCGCTCGCCGCCGCCGTCGGCGGCAAGCGTGCCGACATGGCCGACCCCAAGGTCGCCGAGCGCACGACCGGCTACGTCGTCGGCGGCATCAGTCCCGTCGGCCAGAGGAAGGCGCTGCGCACGGTGATCGACGAGACGGCGCTGCTGTTCGACACCGTCTACGTCAGCGGCGGACGCCGCGGCTTCGACCTCGGCCTGTCCCCCACCGACCTGCTCGCCGTCACCGACGGTCTCGCCGCCCCCATCGCCCGCGACTGACCCCGACGCCCCTGCGACGTCACTGCTCGAACGCGCGGTTTCGACGACGTCACACGTCGAATGCACGGTTTCCGGCCGAGAAGCCGTGCATTGGGGCTGTGACGTCGTCGGGGTCAGGCTGTGGTGAGGGTGGCGACGGCGCGCTCGGCGGCGGCGCGGACGCGCCGGACCGGGTCGTCGCGCAGGCGCACGGCGTCGTCCAGGAGGTCGTCGACGCGGTGGCGGGCCACGACCTTCATGGCCATCTCGCGCACGCGCCAGTGCTCGTCGTACGTAGCCCACCCGAGCTCGAGGAGCGCGCGCAGCTCGCGCCGGAGGAGCCGTCCGCGCTCGGCCCGGTAGAGGGCCGTGGCCACCGCCTCGGGATGGACAGCCACGCGCTCGTCGGGCAGTCGGGCGAAGTGCTCGCCCTCCTTCAGCGTGCCGTCCTCGATGCTGACCAGGATGTTGAACACCAGGTCTGCAAGCCGGCCTTGCCGTTCATCAGCGAGGCGCCGCTCGCGGTGGATGGTCCGTATCAAGCGGGTCGAGGTCGCGGGCGCGATGAGCCTTAC
>JBGAJT010000117.1:0-9810 GCA_044224785.1 Candidatus Nanopelagicales bacterium
AGGGGCCGGCCGTCGGTGTCGATGCCTGCGAGGTGGCAGACGACGCTGGCGTCGAGGATCGCGTCGATGTCGGCGCGGTCGTAGCGGCCGCGCTCCGGGATGCGGTGGATGCGGACGCTCTCGGGCACACCGCTGCTCGGGTCGCTCATGGCCGGTCACCCTAGGGCGTGGCGCGCATTGGTCGCGCCGCAGGGCGGACGGGCAGCAGCGCTGGCACGATGGCCGACGTGCTGGAGACATCCCCCTGGGGCGACGAGTGGCAGACCACCCCTGCGAACCGGCAGGCCTACCAGCGGATCGACGAGGTGCTCGCCACCGCGGTCGTCCCCCGCGGCGACGGGCCGGTGCTCGAGCTGACGCCGGGCCGGGAGCTCGACGTGCCCGGGCTCGACGCCGAGCTCGAGGCGCTGCGCACCGACGGCCTGATCGTGGTGCGCGGGCGGGAGATCCTGCTGGAGCGCTACCTCAACGGCATGACGCCGTCGACGCGCCACCTCCTGCAGTCGGTCACCAAGTCGCTGTGCGCGGCGGTCGTCGGTCGGTTCGTCGGCCGGGGCGAGGTCGACCCGTCGCGAACGGTCGGGTCCTACGTCCCCGAGCTGCTCGGGTCGGCGTACGGCGACGCCACGGTGCAGCAGACCCTCGACATGGCGGTCGCGGTCGCCTACGACGAGACCTACGACGACCTCGCCTCCGACGTGAACACGCACGACCGGGTCTCGGGCTGGAAGCACCGGCGCGACGGCGATCCCGACGGCATCGCGGCGTTCCTCGCGACGCTGCAGCCCTCCGGCGAGCACGGCCGCACGTGGTTCTACGCGTCGTCGAACACCGACGTCCTCGCCTGGGTCCTGGAGCGGGTGTCCGGCCGGCCGTTCAGCGAGCTGCTCTCGACCGAGCTCTGGTCGCGCATCGGCGCGGAGCACGACGCGCTCATGACCGTCGACGACCACGGCTTCTCGCTCGCGAGCGGCGGCGGCTGCGTGACTCTGCGCGATCTCGCGCGCTTCGGCCGCGTGCTCCTCGACGGCGGCGTCGGGCCGACGGGCGAGCAGGTCCTCCCCCGCGCGTGGGTCGAGGAGATGCTGCGCGGCGGCGACCCGGCGCTGGACGTGACGGAGATGGGGAGCGCGCTCGCGGCGCCGTCGTACCGCAACCAGGTCTGGCACACCGGCGACGAGCACGGCTGCGCGTTCGGCGTGGGGATCTTCGGCCAGTTCGTCTGGATGAACCCCGCCACCGACACGGTGGTCGCCAAGCTCTCGACCCTCGACCACGCCGATGCCGAGGAGCCGTTCGCGGCGCACGTCGAGCTGCTCGATCGGCTCAGCAGGGCGTAGCCGTGCCGAGGCGGATGACGCTGCCCGGCCCGCAGAAGGGCCCGTGGCAGGTGACCTACGAGTCGGGGCGCAACGTCGTGATCGGCCAGACGACGTGGACGACCGTGATCACGCACCCGTCGGGCTGGAAGGTGGTCTACGACGAGGCCGACCGAGCCGGCGTCCTGCTGACGCCGGGCGAGGACCTCGTGCTGCGCGTCGAGCCGCTGCCCGACGAGCGCGAGGTGCTCGACTTCCTCGTCGGGGTCGCCCAGGACTGGATCGCCGTCAACGCCGCCTCCCGCGGCCTCCCACCCCTGGCCTGACCGACCGACGCAGCGGCGTGCCCACTCCGACCGTGGCAGCGCAAGCCCGGTCGAGTCGCGCCGGAAACCCCGTGAATGCCATCGCATTTCCGGAAATGCGGTGGCATTCGGGGACGCGACGGCCTTCGGGGGCGGCGGGGATGCCTCGGGCTACAGGTTGAAGCCGAGGGCTCGCAGCATCTGGCGGCCGTCGTCGGTGATCTTGTCCGGGCCCCACGGCGGCATCCAGACCCAGTTGATCCGGTAGTCGGCGACCAGGCCGTCGAGGGCGGCGCGGGTCTGGTCCTCGATGACGTCGGTGAGCGGGCAGGCCGCCGAGGTGAGGGTGAGGTCGATGGTCGCGATGTTGCCGTCGTCGACCTGCACCCCGTAGACCAGGCCGAGGTCGACGACGTTGATCCCGAGCTCGGGGTCGACGACGTCCTTGAGCGCCTCGAGGACGTCGTCCTCGGGCGTGATCGTGGCGCTGCTCTCGCTCATCCCTCTACCTGCTCTCGTTCGACACGGCCTGAGCGACCGCGTCCTTCCATGCCATCCACGCCAGCAGCGCGCACTTCACGCGTGCGGGGTACTTCGCGACCCCGGCGAACGCGACCGCGTCGCCGAGGACGTCCTCGTCGGGCTCGACCTGGCCGCGCCCCTGCATCAGCTCCTGGAACGCCTCGGTCGTGGCGAGGTCGTCGGTGACCGTCTGCCCGACCAGCTGCTCGAAGAGCATCGACGCCGAGGCCTGCGAGATCGAGCAGCCCTGGCCGTCGTAGGAGACGTCGAGGACCTTCTCGCCGTCGAGCGTGACGCGCAGCGTGATCTCGTCGCCGCACGTCGGGTTCACGTGGTGCACCTCGACGGCGTACGGCTCCCGCAGTCCCTTGCCGCGCGGGTGCTTGTAGTGGTCGAGGATGATGTCCTGGTAGAGGTTCTCGAGGTCCATCACGCCACCCCGAAGAAGCTCTGCGCGTGCCGCACCGCGGCGACGAGGTCGTCGACGTCGCGCGGGCCGTTGTAGACGTAGAACGTCGCGCGCGCCGTGGCCGCGACGCCGAAGCGGCGGTGCAGGGGCCAGGCGCAGTGGTGGCCCACGCGCACCTCCACGCCGCGGTCGTCGAGCACCTGGCCGACGTCGTGCGCGTGGATCCCGTCGACGACGAACGACACGGCGGACCCGCGCGACTCGGAGTCGAGCGGACCGACCACGCGGACGCCGGGCACCTCGGCGAGCGAGGCGAGCGCGTACGACGTGAGCGCGTGCTCGTGCGACGCGACGGCCGCCATGCCCGACAGCGAGCCGTCGGCCGACGTGAGCGCCTCGAGGTAGTCGACGGCGGCACCGAGGCCCACGGCCTGCGCAGCCATCGGGACGCCGGCCTCGAAGCGCTGCGGCGGCGGGGCGAAGGTCGAGCCCTCCATCCGGACGACCTCGATCATCGAGCCGCCCGAGAGGAACGGCGGCATCGAGTCGAGCAGGTCGTAGCGGCCCCACAGCACGCCGATGCCCGAGGGGCCCAGCATCTTGTGGCCGCTGAAGGCGATGTAGTCGGCACCGAGCTCGTGGACGTCGACGGCCATGTGCGGCACCGACTGGCAGGCGTCGAGCACGACGAGCGCGCCGACGGCGTGCGCGGCGTCGGCGACCCGGCGGACCGGCGTGACGGTGCCGAGGACGTTGCTCTGGTGCGTCAGCGCGACGACCTTGGTGCGCTCGTTGATCACCGCCAGGCCGTGCTCGGGGTGGTCGAGGTCGAGGCGGCCCTCGTCGGTGACGCCGATCCAGCGCAGCACCGCACCGGTCTTGTCGCACACCTCCTGCCACGGCACGAGGTTCGCGTGGTGCTCCATCTCGGTGACGACGATCTCGTCGCCCGGGGCGAGCACGAAACGCTCGGCACCGTCGGGCAGCGCGCGCCCGTGCTGCGCCTTCGCGGTGGCGTTGGTGAACGAGTACGACACGAGGTTCAGCGCCTCGGTGGCGTTCTTGGTGAAGACCAGCTCGCGCGCCTCGGCGCCGAGGAACCGCGCGATCGTCGCCCGCGCGTGCTCGTAGGCGTCGGTGGCCTCCTCGGCCAGCAGGTGCGCACCGCGGTGCACGGCGGCGTTGTGCTCGGTGTAGAACCCGCGCTCGGCGTCGAGCACCGCGAGGGGCTTCTGCGAGGTCGCACCGGAGTCGAGGTAGACCAGCCGGTTACCGCCGCGGCCGGTGCGCGACAGGATCGGGAAGTCGGCCGCCACGCGGTCGACGTCGAGGAGCCCCGACACGGGGGCGGTGACGGTCATGCCCCGGACGCCGCCTTCACGTACTCGTCGTAGCCCTTCGCCTCGAGCTGCTCGGCGAGCTCGGCGCCGCCCTCGGCGACGATGCGGCCGTCGACGAAGACGTGGACAAAGTCGGGCTTGATGTAGCGCAGGATCCGCGTGTAGTGGGTGATCAGCAGGACGCCGACCTCGCCGTCGGCGGCGACCTTGTTCACGCCCTCGGAGACGATGCGCAGCGCGTCGATGTCGAGGCCGGAGTCGGTCTCGTCGAGCACGGCGATCTTGGGCTGCAGCAGCTGCATCTGCAGGATCTCGTGGCGCTTCTTCTCGCCGCCGGAGAAGCCCTCGTTGACCGAGCGCTCGGCGAACGCCGGGTCCATCGACAGACCCTCCATCGCGCCCTTCATCTCCTTGATCCAGGTACGCAGCTTGGGCGCCTCGCCGCGGACGGCGGTGACGGAGGTGCGCAGGAAGTTGGAGACGGAGACGCCGGGGACCTCGACGGGGTACTGCATGGCGAGGAACAGGCCGGCGCGGGCACGCTCGTCGACCGACATCGCGAGGACGTCCTCGCCGTCGAGCGTGACGGTGCCGCCGGTGACGGTGTACTTCGGGTGGCCCGCGATCGAGTAGGCGAGCGTCGACTTGCCCGAGCCGTTGGGGCCCATGATCGCGTGGGTCTCGCCGCTGCGGACCGTGAGGTCGACGCCGCGCAGGATCTCGCGCGCGCCGCCGTCGGTCTCGACGGTGACGTGCAGGTCGCGGATCTCGAGGGTGGACATGGTGCTCCTTGTTCTGCGGCGAGCTTCAGCGGGCGGCGGCGTTGACGGTGACGTCGACGAGGACGACGGCGTCGTCGCCCTCGCCCTCGACCGTGACCAGGTAGACGGGGACGGGACGCGTGGCGGGCGGGCCGGAGGGCTCGCCGGTGCGGAGGTCGAAGCGCGAGCCGTGCAGCCAGCACTCGAGCGTGCAGCCGTCGACCTCGCCCTCCGACAGCGCGACGTCGGCGTGCGAGCAGACGTCGCGCAGGGCGTGGACGCCGCCCTGGGAGTCGCGGACGACGGCGACCGGGAGGCCCTCGACCACCACGGCGAGCGCGCCCGGCACGGGCACGTCGATGAGCTTGCAGACCTGCAGGAGGCTCATGACGCGTCCTCCTCGGCGTCGACCACCTCGGCGGCGTCGACACCGAGCAGGGAGTCGATGCGCCCCTGCAGCGCGGTCCGCTGCTCGGGGAGCCCGAGGCGGTTGATGACGTCGGCGAAGAAGCCGCGCACCACCAGGCGGGTCGCGATGTCGGCGGGGATGCCGCGCGACTGCAGGTAGAACAGCTGCTCGTCGTCGAAGCGGCCGGTAGCGCTCGCGTGGCCGGCACCGACGATCTCGCCGGTCTCGATCTCGAGGTTGGGCACGGAGTCGGCGCGCGCCGCCTCCGTGAGCAGCAGGTTGCGGTTGAGCTCGTAGGTCTCGGTGCCGACGGCGGCCGCGCGGATGAGGACGTCGCCCACCCAGACGCTGCGCGCGATGCCGTCCTCCCCCGCCTCGGTGTCGCCGGAGAGCGCGCCCTTGTAGAGCACGTTGCTGCGGCAGTGCGGCACGGCGTGGTCGACGAGGATCCGGTGCTCGAGGTGCTGGCCGGCGGTCGAGAAGAAGATGCCGAGCAGCTCGGCGTCGCCACCGGGGCCGGCGTACTCGACCGTCTCCAGCACGCGCACCGCGCCGCCGCCGAGGCTCGCCTGGAACGAGCGGAACGTGGCGTCGCGGCCGACGCGCACGGCGACGTGCGCTGCGTGGACGGTGTCGTCGGCCCAGCCCTGGACGTGGAGCAGGCGCAGCGAGGCGCCGTCGCCGACCAGGACGCTCAGGTGCTCGGCGTACTGCGCGGAGCCCGAGTGCTCCAGCACGACCGTGGCCTGCGCGAACGGACGCACGTCGAGGACGACGTGGCCGAGGACGATCGCAGCCGCGTCGTCGCCGCGCAGGCGCAGCACGACCGGCTCGTCGCCTACGGACTCGGGCACCGTGATGCGCACGGCGCCGCCGGAGCGGCCGAGCGCGACGGCGGAGAGCCGGTCGACGGGCAGCGGCAGGGTCGCGAGGAACGGGTCGTCTGCGGCGAGCTCGTCGAGGACGACGCCGGCGGGCAGGCTCGACTCCCACGCGAGGTGCGCGGGCGAGGCCTCGGCGTCGAGCAGTGCGGAGAACCGGCGCAGCGGCGTGAACCGCCACGCCTCCTCGCGGCCCGTGGGCAGGGCGAAGTCGTCGGGATCGCGCGAGAGGACGCGGGGCGCGAGGTCGGCGGCGGGTGCCGCCGCGCCCCGGGTCTCAGGCGCGGACACAGTGCTGGCGGACACTCAGCCCACCGCTCCTTCCATCTGCAGCTCGATGAGCCGGTTGAGCTCGAGCGCGTACTCCATGGGCAGCTCACGGGCGATCGGCTCCACGAAGCCGCGCACGATCATCGCCATCGCCTCGTCCTCGGTGAGGCCCCGCGACATCAGGTAGAAGAGCTGGTCGGCGCTCACCTTCGAGACCGTGGCCTCGTGGCCCATCGAGACGTCGTCGGTGCGGACGTCGACGTAGGGGTAGGTGTCGGACCGGCTGATGTCGTCGACGAGCAGCGCGTCGCACTTCACCGTGCTGCGCGAGCCGTGGGCGTCCTCGTTGATCTGGACCAGGCCGCGGTACGACGTGCGCCCGCCGCCGCGCGCGACCGACTTGGACACGATGGTCGACGACGTGTTCGGCGCCGCGTGCACCATCTTCGATCCGGCGTCCTGGTGCTGGCCCTCGCCGGCGAACGCGATCGAGAGCGTCTCGCCCTTGGCGTGCTCCCCCACCATCCACACCGCGGGGTACTTCATCGTGACCTTGGAGCCGATGTTGCCGTCGATCCACTCCATGGTGGCGCCGGTCTGCGCGACCGCGCGCTTGGTGACGAGGTTGTAGACGTTGTTCGACCAGTTCTGGATCGTCGTGTAGCGGCAGCGCGCGCCCTTCTTCACGATGATCTCGACGACGGCCGAGTGCAGCGAGTCGCTGGAGTAGATCGGCGCCGTGCAGCCCTCGACGTAGTGCACGTAGGCGTCCTCGTCGACGATGATCAGCGTGCGCTCGAACTGGCCCATGTTCTCGGTGTTGATGCGGAAGTAGGCCTGCAGCGGGATCTCGACGTGGACGCCCTTGGGCACGTAGATGAACGAGCCGCCCGACCACACCGCGGTGTTGAGCGCCGAGAACTTGTTGTCGCCCGAGGGGATCACGCTGCCGAAGTACTCGCGGAACGTGTCCTCGTGCTCGCGCAGACCGGTGTCGGTGTCGAGGAAGACGACGCCCTGCTCCTCGAGGTCCTCGCGGATCTTGTGGTAGACGACCTCGGACTCGTACTGCGCGGCGACGCCGGCGACGAGGCGCTGCTTCTCGGCCTCGGGGATGCCGAGCCGGTCGTAGGTGGACTTGATGTCGTCGGGGAGGTCCTCCCACGACTGCGCCTGCTTCTCGGTGGAGCGCACGAAGTACTTGATGTTGTCGAAGTCGATGCCGGTGAGGTCCGAGCCCCAGTGCGGCATGGGCTTCTTCTGGAACAGGCGCAGCGCCTTGAGACGCGTCTCGAGCATCCACTCGGGCTCGTTCTTCTTCGAGCTGATGTCGCGGACGACGTCCTCGTTCAGCCCGCGGCGCGCGTTGGCGCCCGCGACGTCCTTGTCGGCCCAGCCGAAGTCGTAGCGACCCAGGCCTTCGAGCTCGTCGTGGATCTCGGTCGTCATGGGCTGACCTCCTGGCGTGCGGGGACCGGGCGTGGGACAAGGGTCGTGCAGACGCCGTCGCCGTGGGCGAGCGTCGCGAGGCGGGTGACGTGGGTGCCGAGCAGGCGCGAGAACGCCTCGGTCTCGGCCTCGCAGAGGGCGGGGAACTCGGCGGCCACGTGGCTCACCGGGCAGTGGTGCTGGCACAGCTGCACCGCGGGGCCGCCGGGGCCGTCGACGAGCGAGGCGGCGTAGCCCTCGTCGTTGAGGACCTCGACCAGCAGGCGCGGCCGCTCGTCGAGACCGGCGGCGTCGAGGGCGGGGCCGTAGCGCAGCTCGAGGTCGGCGACTCGGCGGCGCGCGAACGCCTCGACGGCGTCGTCGCCCGCGGTGTCGGCGAGGTAGCGCAGGGCCTGCACGGCGAGGTCGTCGTACTGCTGCTCGAACGCGTCTCGGCCGGCGGCAGTGAGGGCGAAGACCTTGGCGGGGCGGCCGGCGCCACGGGGGCGGTCGACGGCGTCGGGGCCGTAGGGCGCCCGCTCCCCCGCCTCGGCGAACCCGGCGTCGACCAGCGCGTCGAGGTGGCGGCGGACGGCGGTGGTCGACAGGTCGAGGCGCTCGGCGAGGGCCGCGGTGGTCTGCGGGCCCCCCTCGAGGAGCGCCCGGGCCACCCGCGAGGGGGCGCCCGTGAGCCGTCCGGTCGATTTCACAACCCCATTGTTGCCTAATTGCCCGGAGCGCGCGAGCGGGGGTCCCGGGACCGCGCCGCGAGGGCGCCGCGGCCCCGACCTAGGATCGCCCGCGTGACCTCCCCCGAGCCCTCCGGCCCCGCCGTCGAGGTGTCGGGTCTCCGGCTGTCCTACGGCGCGGTCCAGGCGTTGGACGGGCTCTCGTTCACCGTCCCGGCCGGCCGGATCACCGCCCTCCTCGGGCCCAACGGCGCCGGCAAGACCAGCACGGTCGAGGTCTGCGAGGGCTACCAGCGCCCCGACTCCGGCTCGGTGCGGGTCTGGGGCCTGCCGCCGGAATCCCGCGAGCTGCGCGCCCGGGTGGGCGTGATGCTGCAGGAGGGCGGGATCTACGCCTCGCTGCGCGCGGTGCCGATGCTGCGCCACCTGGCCTCGTTCTACGCCCGGCCGCTCGACGTCGACGACCTGGCCGCCCGCCTGGGGCTGGACTCGGTGAGGGCGACCTACCGC
The DNA here is from genome assembly GCA_044224785.1 of Candidatus Nanopelagicales bacterium. Taxonomy (GTDB): domain Bacteria; phylum Actinomycetota; class Actinomycetes; order S36-B12; family CAIYMF01; genus Longivirga. The sequence continues at coordinate 8,844 of JBGAJT010000117.1, forward strand.
CGGATGTCGGGCGGCGAGAAGCAGCGGCTCGCGCTCGCGTGCGCGGTCGTCGGGCGCCCCGACCTGGTCTTCCTCGACGAGCCGAGCGCCGGCATGGACCCGCAGACGCGCCTGGCCGCGTGGGACCTCGTCGAGCAGCTGCGCCGCGACGGCGTCACCGTCGTCCTCACCACCCACCTCATGGACGAGGCCGAGCGGCTGGCCGACGACGTCGTGATCATCGACCACGGCCGGGTGGTCGCGGCCGGTCCGACCGCCGAGCTCACCGGCAGCGGCGAGGTGCTCACCTTCACCGCGGCTCCGGGGCTCGACCTCTCGCTGCTGCGCCGCCGCCTCCCTGCGACGTCGTCGGTGATCGAGCTGCCGCCGGGCATCTACCGGGTCGAGGGCGAGATCGGCCCCGACCTGCTGGCGCTGGTGACGACGTGGTGCGCCGACCAGGGCGTGCTCCCCCGCGAGCTCTCGACCGGGCGCCGCAGCCTCGAGGACGTGTTCCTCGACCTCACCGGACGGGAGCTGCGCACGTGACGACCCCGAGCACCGCACCCGGCGGTCTCGCACCGGCTCCGGGCGCGGCTCCGCGCGACCGCATCCTGCTGGCGCAGACGCTGGCCGAGGTGCGCATGACCCTGCGCAACGGCGAGCAGCTCCTCCTCACGCTGGTGATCCCGCTGCTCGTGCTGGTGGCCCTCTCCAAGCTCCCGGCCGACGTCGTCGGGCACGACCCGGCGATCGACGCCGTGGCTCCCGGCGTCCTCGCCCTCGCCGTGCTGTCGACGGCGTTCACCGGTCAGGCGATCGCGACCGGGTTCGAGCGGCGCTACGGCGTGCTGCGCCTGCTCGGCTCGACCCCGCTGGGCCGTACCGGGCTGCTCGTGGCCAAGACCGCCGCGGTGCTCGTGGTCGAGGCCGTCCAGGTGCTGCTGATCGCGGCCGTCGCCTTCGCGCTGGGCTGGCTCGTGCTCGT
>JBGAJT010000118.1:0-9795 GCA_044224785.1 Candidatus Nanopelagicales bacterium
CATCTCGGCCCGCTGCTCGAGCAGCACGCCCTTGGGCAGGCCGGTCGTCCCGCCCGTGTACATGAGGACGACGGGGTCGTCCTCCTCGGGCTCGTCGGGCACGTCGGTCGAGCCCGCGGCCAGCAGGTCCTCGTACTTGATGTCGTGGGGGACGTCGCCCTCGCCGAGGAGGCTCAGCAGGGCGCAGAGGCCGAGGACGCCGAAGCGCACCACGACGACGATCGCCTCGGCAGGGTCGACCGATCCCCGCAGGCGACCGAACGCCGACGTGCTGCTCACGATCCCTGACGTTCGCACATGCGGAGTCCTGCGCGCGACTCCGGCACGCCTGACGCCACTACTCGACGAAGACGCGGGTGTCGACCAGCTGCTCCGCGACCAGCTGCCCGGTGCGCTCGTAGCGCGACTGGTCGAAGCGCTTGCGGAACTCGAGGTCGACACCGGCCATGCCGCCGCGGTTCTTCTCGATGGTGAGCACGGCCCAGTCGCGGAACCGCTCGGCGTTGGCGGTGCCGTAGACGAGGTGGTGGCGGGCGACGACGTCGAACTTGTCGTTGAGCACGAGGACGGCGTCGGCCTCGTAGGCGAGGGCCGAGGCGCCGCGCAGGTTCTGGGTGCGCAGCCGCTTGCCCTCGGCGATGCCGAGCGCGTCGCTGGCGGAGATCGCCAGGACCGGGGCGCCGGTGGTCAGCGCGAGGTCCTTGAGCTCGCCGGAGACCCGCGCCATGCGGACCTCCTCCTCGTACACGGGGACGTCGAGCGCGACCTTCTGCACGTAGTCGACGACGACGAGCGGGTGGCGGCCCGCGGTCTCGGCGACGGAGGCCGCGGCCTGGGCGATGTCGGGGATCGAGGTGCGCACGCCGCCGCGCAGCACGTGCAGGCGGTCGAGGTCGGCCGTGATCGTCGACAGCGCCTCGGCACCGCCGGGCGTCTCGGCGAGCTTGTCGGAGAGCGACGCCGCGGAGCCGTCGCCCTCGATGAGGGCGCGCACCGCGCGCAGCGGCACGGCGTCGCGGCCGGCGCGCTCGCCCGCCTCGGCGGCGATGAGGCGCTCGAGGATGTTGACGCCGTCGTGCTCGTAGGAGACGTAGAGGACCGGGTGGCCGAGCGAGACCACGTGCCGCGCCACCTGCAGCGCGAACGTCGTCTTGCCCAGGCCCTGCGGGCCGCCCAGGATCGTGAGCTCGCCGGGGCGCAGCCCGCCGGCCAGGAAGCCGTCGAGCGGCTCGAAGCCGGTGCCCCACGGGCGCAGCGACGCGCTGTCGCCCTGACGCAGGCGCGAGTCCGTGGCGGCGAGCACGTCGGACAGGCGCGTGAGCCGGTAGCCGGCGAGGTCCTCGATCATGGTGCAGCCCTTCGTCGTGCGTGGGATCAGTACTGCGAGAACGACTGGATGATCTGGATCGCGGCGGGGCCGAGGATCACGATGAACAGTGCGGGCATGATGCAGAAGATCAGCGGGAAGAGGATCTTCACCGGGACCTTCTGCGCCTGCTCCTCCGCGCGCTGCGAGCGGCGGATGCGCATCTCGCGGGCCTGGATGCGCAGGACGTTGGCGATCGGGATGCCGAACGCGTCGGCCTGGACCATCGCGGTGATGAAGCCGCGCAGGTCGCCGACGTCGGTGCGGTCGGCGAGGGCGCGCATCGCGTCCGAGCGGCCCGTGCCGAGCTGCATCTCCTGCAGGACGCGGAAGAACTCGTCGGCGAGGGGACCGTCGGTGTTGCGCGCGACCTGGGCGAGCGCCGCGTCGAAGCCGAGGCCGGCCTCGACGGAGATCACGAGCAGGTCGAGGGCGTCGGGCAGGTCCTTGGTGATGCGGTCGGACCGGTCGTAGGCCTTCTGGTACAGGAGCAGGTTCGGCGCGAAGTAGCCGAGCGCCGCGCCGCCGATGCCGAACAGGATCGCCCAGAGCACGTTGCCGAGCAGCAGCGGCAGGAGGAAGCCGAGGACGCCGAGGATCAGCAGCCCGAGCATCTTCCACGCGAGGATGCGGTCGGAGTCCCAGCCGGGCGGGTTGCCCGCGAGGTCGAGCTTGCGGCGCAGCCGCGAGGCCTGGTCGCTCGGGGTGAGACGGCGACCGAGCTCGGTCATCTTCTCGAAGAACGGCGAGGTCACGCGCTCGTTGAACGGGCGGTCGAGATCGCGGCGCATCGAGTCCGGAGCGGCCCGGATCGCCTCGATCGCGTCGAGCGACCGTGCCACACCGACCTTCTCGGTCGAGCTCGTGGCGGCGACGATGACGCCGACGATGCCGAGGAACACGGCCCCGAGACCGGCGATGAGCATCCAGTTGTTCATCGTCAGACCTCGACCTTCACAACCTTGCGGAGCCAGAAGGCTCCGACGATCAGCATGACGACGCCCACCACGATGAGCAGGATGCCGAGCGGCGTCGTGACGAGCAGGCCGATGTACTCGGGCCGCACCAGGACGAGGTAGCCCACGAACAGCAGCGGCAGCGCGCCGAGGATGATCGCGGACAGCCGGCCCTCGGCGGAGAGGACGTCGACCTGGCGGCGCAGGCGCTCGCGCTCGCGCATCGTCGCGGCCACGTTGGTGAGGACCTCGGCTAGGTTGCCGCCGACCTCGCGCTGGATGCGCAGCGCCATGACGACCCACTTGAAGTCCATCGAGTCCATGCGGATCGCGACGGTCTCGAGCGCGTCCTCCATCGGGACGCCGAGGCGGGCCTCGACGAGCGCGCGGTTGAGCTCGACGGCCATGGGGCCCTCGGACTCGCGGACGACGGTGTCGACGGCCTGCGGGAGCGAGTAGCCCGCGGCGAGCGAGCCGGCCATGAGCTGCAGGGTGTCGGGCAGCTGCTCCTGGAAGCGCTTCTTGCGCTTGCCCTCCTTGAAGGACAGGTAGAGCCACGGGCCGATGATGCCGAACGCGAGACCGATGAGCGTCGCGAACAGGCCGAAGCCCGAGAGCAGCAGGAAGACCATCCCGCCGAGGATCGCGATGCCGACGTGGATGAGCATCCACTCGCCGGGGCGCAGCGGGACCCCCGCGGCGTCGAGGCGCAGGGCCAGCCCGCTGTCGAGGTCGCGGTTCTGCACGACGCGTCCGGCGAACTCGGCGGCGCTGCGCGCGACCTGGCTCTGGCCGAGAGCGCCCGACGTCGGCGGCGCCGGCGCCTTCTCCTTGGAGCTGAGGGAGTAGCGCGACAGCCGGCGGCGCACGCGGCCGGCCTGGGTGTCGCGGTCGCCCGAGAAGAAAGCCACGACCAGCAGGGCGAACAGGCCGACGGCGACGAGCCCGACGGCGACCGGGAGGAACCACGGCTGGGAGGTGAGGCCCGGCTCCGGCGTCGGGACCGGGATCGGGCCCGCGGACGCCGCGGCGGTCGGCGTGCTGCCGGCCGCCGGGATGAAGTACGACACGGAGTCGCCGACGACCTGCTTGCCGGCCTGCGCGTTGACCTGCACGGCCACCTGCTTGCCGGCGTAGTTCGGCGGGACGGTGATGTCGACCACGAGCTGGTTGGCCTGGGCCTGCGCCTCGTTCTGGAAGTAGGAGACGAGGGTCGCGGTGTTGTTGGCCGTGACGGTCTTGCCCTTGCCGGCGATGGTGAGCGCGTTCAGCTGGGCGAGGCCGGCGGCGTCGGCGGCGATGGAGACGGCGTCGACCTTGACCCCCGTGTCCTTGATGCTCTTGACCGCCTGGTCGATCGTGGCGCCGCGGTCGCGCGCACCGTCGGAGAGGATGAGCTGGTTGCGCAGACCGTCCTTGCCCGCCTCGGCGTTCGCGAGGATGACGCCGTCACCGAGCGCGGTGCTCCCGTTGGTCGCCTTGAGCTGGGCGATCTTCGCCTTCACCGCGTTGTGGTCCGTCGTCGGGGCGACCCACCGCTGCGCACCGTCGGCGAAGACCACGACGCCGACGCGGACGTCGCTCGGCACGCCGTCGAGGTAGGCGGTGGCCGCCTGCTTCGCGGCGTCGATGCGCGTGGTGGTCGTGGTGCCGATCGGCTTGGCCATGCTGCCGCTGACGTCGATCGTGAGGATCGTCGTACGGACCGGCTTGTTGGCGGTGTCCTCCACCGGCTTGCCGACAGCCGGGACCGGCTGGCCGTCGAGCGTCGCAGTCACCGAGGCGGGGTCGATCGTGGTGCCGGCGGGCAGGCCGACGGCGGTGAAGGCGACGAGCAGGTGCCCGTCGGCGCCCACCGTCAGGCCGTCGATGCGCCCCGTGGGCACGGCGACGGCCGACGCGGGCATCGCGGTCGCCGTCAGTCCGACGACGAGCGCTGCCGCGCCGAGCCCGAGCCGCGCCAGCAGGCGGCCCCCACCCATCACGTCAGCCCCCGAACTTCTCGAACGCGAAGATCGACGGGTCGACGTGGATGTCGTGCGCCGCGAGCTTGTCGAGGAACTTCGGGCGGAGACCCGTCGAGCGCAGCTGGCCCAGCGGTTCGCCGCCCTCGCCGTAGCCGGCCGAGTAGTCGAAGAGGAAGAGGTCCTGGAGCGTGATGACGTCGCCCTCCATGCCCACCACCTCGGTGACGTGGGTGATGCGGCGCGAGCCGTCGCGGAAGCGCGACTGGTGCACGATGAGGTCGAACGCGCTCGCGGTCTGCTCGCGGATCGCCTTGAGCGGGAGCTCGGCGCCCGCCATGAGCACCATCGTCTCGATGCGCGACAGCGTGTCGCGCGGACCGTTGGAGTGCGCGGTCGTGATCGAGCCGTCGTGGCCGGTGTTCATCGCCTGGAGCATGTCGAGCGCCGCGGCGTCGCGGACCTCGCCGACGACGATGCGGTCGGGGCGCATGCGCAGCGCGTTGCGGACCAGGTCGCGGATCTTGACCTCGCCCTTGCCCTCGATGTTCGGGGGACGGGACTCGAGCCGGACCACGTGCTCCTGGTCGAGCTGGAGCTCCGCGGCATCCTCGATCGTGATGATGCGCTCGTCCTCGGGGATGAACGACGACAGCACGTTGAGGGTCGTGGTCTTGCCGGCGCCGGTGCCGCCCGAGACCATGACGTTGAGCCGGCCGATGACGCACTGCGAGAGGAACTCGGCGACGGTGGTCGTCATCGTCCCGAAGGAGATCAGGTCCTCGGTGCCGTACGGGTCGGTGGCGAACTTGCGGATGGTGAGGGTCGGGCCGTCGACCGAGAGCGGCGGGATGACCGCGTTGACGCGGCTGCCGTCGGGGAGACGGGCGTCGACCATCGGCGAGGCCTCGTCGACGCGGCGGCCGACGCGGCCCACGATCTTGTCGATGGTGCGACGCAGGTGCGCGTCGTCGGTGAAGCGACCCTCGGCCGGGTAGATCCGGCCGCTGCGCTCGATGTAGATCGTGGTCGCGCCGTTCACCATGACCTCGGTGACCTCCGGGTCGCGGAGGAACGGCTCGAGCGGGCCGTAGCCCAGGATGTCGTCGGCGATCTCCTGCGCGAGACGGGCGCGGTCGGTGACCGTCAGCGGCGTCTCCTCGTGCGAGAGCACCTCCTGCAGGGTCACGCGGACCTTGGCCTCGAGGTCCTCCTCGGTCAGCCGCGAGTCGTACAGCTGCGGCCCGAGGCTCTCGAGCAGGCTCTGGTGCACCGTGCGCTTGAGCTCGGCGAAGGGGTCGGTGGACACGCGGCGCGAGGTGCGCGGCGCAGCCTCGAGCAGCTGCTGGTCCGGCGTGGTGCCGGAACGGCCGCGACGCGCCTGGGCGAGTCGGTCGGAGAGGCTCACGGGTTCCTCCTCCACCGGCGGTTGGCCCGCCGGTCGGTGCGCATCTGCGACGGGATCGCCTCGTCGGTGCTCTGGGCGGTCACATAGGTGTCGATGAAGCTTCGGATGGCGATGCTCACCGGGGACTTGGGGTCGTCGGACACGATGGCGACGCCGCGGTTGGTGGACGCCGGGACGTCCCGGCTCGACGGGATCTGCGCCACGATCGGGGCGCGCAGGGTCTTCTCGACCTCGGAGAGGGACAGGCCCACCTTCGAGTCCGAGCGGTTGAGCACGATCTTGAGACGGTCGCGCGGGTAGCCGATGAGGTCCAGCGTCTCGAGGGTGAGCTTCAGGTTCTTCAGCGCCGGGATGTCGAGCGTCGCCAGCAGGGCGACGACGTTGCTGTGGTCGAACGCCGCGAGCACGTGGTCGTCGAGCGCGGGCGGGGTGTCGACGACGACGTAGTCGAAGTCCTCGCGCAGGATGTCGAGGATCCGCGACACGAGCGGCGTGGTGATCGCGTCGGCCGCGCTGGGCTCCATCGGCGCGACGAGCGCCTGCAGCCCGGAGCGGTGGGTCGTCAGCAGCGACGCGAGCGCCGGGCCGTCGAGGTCCTCGCCGATCGGGACGGCGTCGGCGATCGTGTGGGTCGGGAAGAGCTGCAGGGCGATGGCGACGTCGCCGAACGCGAGGTCGAGGTCGACCAGGGCGACCGTGCCCTTGCCCGACTCGGCCAGCGCCGTGGCGATGTTGGTGGCGAGCGTGGTCTTGCCGCAGCCGCCCTTGGCCGAGAACACCGTGATGACCTGGCCGTGCTGCTGGCGCTCGGCGGCCTCGCTCCCGGTCTCGATCTGCTCGCGCAGCCGGGCGGCGATCTCGCGCTGCCGGCGTACCGCGGTCGCGAGGCCCCCGAGGTCGCGCTCCTGCACGACCTCGCGGACGCCGGACCGCAGCGCGTCGGACAGCACGGCCGTGTCGATGCGGCGTCGCACCATGACGACGCCGAGGCTCGGCCGCTTGAGGCGCATCTCCTCCGCGAGGGCGAAGACGTCCTGCTGGTCGACGCTCGGCCCGAGCACGACGCAGTCCTCGAAGAGGTTCACGTCGAGGTGCGCGCGCAGGGCGTCGAGGCTCGACAGCACCCCGGAGTCGGGGCCGAGCGCCGCCTTGATCGACTCGGCGCCGATCGGGTCGAACTCGACGATCGCGGTCATCACGCTGTCCTTACGCGCTCGGGAGGTGGGCTGCGGGCGGCCGACGGTCACTTGAAGAGGTTGGCCCCGTTGGCGCCGAGGTTGTTGACCGTCACCTTGGAGTCGGCGTTCATCAGCGCGAAGTACATGCCGGAGAAGGTCGCGGCGCCGGTCTTGCCGGACGCGTAGATGATCTTCTGCGCCTGGTCCTGGGTCACCGCGAGGGTGAGGATGGCTGCCGGGATCTGCTCGGTGTTGGCGTTGGCCCCGGCCGCGGCCGAGACGAGCGTCGTGGGGCCGACCGCGAGCACCGAGATGTTCGCGAGCAGCAGCCGCACGGTCGCCGTGCCCTGGCCCGCTGCGGCGCCCGACGTGCCGGTCGTGAAGATGGCGACGGTCGAGCCGGGGGCGACGAAGCCCGCGACGCGCTCGGGGTCGCCGAGCTGGACCGAGAGCGCGATCTGGCCGGTGGGGATGGCCAGGCCGCTGGTCTGGCCGGCGGTGCCCCACTGCTGGCTGATGATCTGCTGCCCCGGGAAGATCGGGACGATCGCGACCTGGTTGGCGATCGGCGAGGAGCTCGAGAGCGAGCTGCCCGTGACGGCCGACTGCGGGAGCGTGACCTGCTCGAAGGAGCCGTTGCTCTGGGCGGCGGAGCCCGACGTCCCGACCTCGATCTTGGACTTGGCCACGAGGACGGAGACGAGCTTCTGGCCCTCCTGGGCCGCCTGGTTGGCGTTGTTCGCGTACATCCACACCAGGACCGTGCCCAGTGCGGCCACGACCAGCGCGGCGATCAGCAGGAGTGTGCGACGACCCATGTGGACCTCTGCAGCTCTGACCGCGGTCGCGGTCGGTCGAACCCGGGGTGCCGAGCGGCCCCCGGTGGACCCGCTCCGAGGATGCGGATCCGCCACTTACGGTAGTCGCCGGTCACAGAAAGGGAATGCCTGCGAGAGCGGTTGACCCGTTCGTCGAGGCGTACCGTCCGAACGGTTGACGGTGAGTGACGCTCGGTCGCCGGGGCCGGTCGCTCTCAGTGAGCCGTCCGGGTGACGCGCAAGCCGCCGTCCGGCCCATGTGCGGGGTGGGCGCCGGCCCGTCGAGGACCGCCCATCTCGGCCGCAGACCTGAGCCGTGAACCTCAGCCGCGGACCTCAGCCGCTGGCGACCGTCGCGACGACCCGCGCGCGGGTGGCGGGGTCGCGCCAGCGGCGCCGGGTGCCCTCCCACGAGCGCAGCGCCCAGAGGACCAGCCCGACGGTCAGCAGCGCCGGGAACTGCCAGGCGCCGGCGAAGGTCGCCACCGAGAACACCAGGCCCACGGTGGTCGTGACGGCGGCCAGCCGTGCGGAGTACAGCGCCATGGTCCCGGGCGGCGCGGGGGTGTCGCGGGCGCCGCGCAGCTCGGCGCGGTGCGGGCGGGTGACCGACAGGCGCATGCAGGTCGCGACCACGAGGGCGACGCAGCTGATCGCCGCGCCGAGCACGCACACGACGTCGACCAGGTCGGGCGCGTTGCTCGCCCGGACGCCCGCCCCGATGAGGACCAGGAGCACGGCCCCGCTGACGACCTCGAGGACCACGCGCGTCTTGCTGCGCAGCACGAGCTCGGGGTCGTGGGGGAGCGTCGAGATCCAGAGCGCACCGGTGCCGTCGAGCGAGAGCGCGTTGACGCCGAACAGCAGGGCCGCGCCCGACGCGACGAGCGGCGGCAGCAGGGCGATCGACGACCACGGCAGGCTCGCGACGGCGGCGGCGCCGAGGGGGAGCACCGCGAGCACGAGCAGACCGCGGCGCAGCGGCGGCGAGCGCCAGACCGAGGCGCGGTCGATCGCGAGCAAGGCGCGGGAGACCGACGGCGGGTCGGTCCGGCGCTCGACCGGTCGCGCCAGCGGACCGTCGGAGCCGAGGTCGCCGGGCCGCCGCAGCGCCCAGCTCGCGATGCGCACGGCGACGAGGTATCCGAGGAAGGTGACGAGGAGCAGACCGAGGGTGAACGGCAGGAAGCCCGACACGTCGGCCAGCGACGCGCTGATCTGCGCGCCGAGGATCTTCTTCGTGGGCGAGGAGTCGAGCACGGAGGCGCCGCGGTCGGTGACGATCACCCAGCCCGCGACGGCGAGCGCCGCACCGAGGAGGACCCACGTGCTGCGGCGTCCGTTGCGGGTCCGGCGTACACCGACGAGCGCCCACCCGAGCGCCTGCCCGACCGACGTGCAGGCCGCGAGGAACGCGAGCAGCACCACGACCGGGAGCCCGGGTCCGCCGGGACCGCGCACGGCGTACGCCGACGCCGCGGAGAGGATCAGCACCTGCAGGTACCACGCGATGTTCAGCGGTGCGAGGACGAGCGACCCGCGGACCAGCGTCGAGACCCGGATCGGGTAGGCCACCAGCTCGGCCTCGGGGATGATCTCGTAGCCGCCGCCCGCGGCCACCGGTGCGATGAGGCAGAGCAGCGCGAAGGCGAGCATCGCCGAGGGCAGCAGCGCCGCGATCTCGCCCGTGCGGTCGGCGGGTGCTCCACCGTTGACCACGTCGTCGAACCCGGGCGTCGAGCCGGCGACCTTGCCCAGCGGGACCGAGGCGCCCGCGAGGACCACGAGGACCACCATCACCAGGGCGACGACGCCGGCGACGGCGATCGCCACGCGGAGCGGGCGGGCGCGCATCATCCGCCAGCGCAGGGCCAGCAGCGCTCCGACCTGGCCCCCTCCGGTCATCGCAGCAGCTCCCGGTAGCGCGCGGCCCCGGCGTCGCCCGCGAGCTCGCTCGCGGGTGCGGCGGCGACCACCACGCCGGCGCGCAGCACGACGGCCTCGTCGCAGGCCTCGACCGCCAGCCCGAGCAGGTGCGTGGAGATGAGGACGGCGGCGCCGCGCATCCGCGCGCGGCGGACCTCCTCGAGCGTGGCCTCCACGCC
>JBGAJT010000119.1:0-9748 GCA_044224785.1 Candidatus Nanopelagicales bacterium
GTCTACACCAGCGACATCGACAAGGCGCTGCGCGCCGCGCGGGTGCTCGACTTCGGCGGCGTCCTCGTCAACGAGGTGCCCACCTTCCGCGCCGACCAGCAGCCCTACGGCGGATTGCGCGACTCCGGCAACACCCGTGAGGGACCGGCGTGGTCGGTCCGCGAGATGACCGAGGAGCGCCTCATCATCCTCACGGGCTGAAACCCGCCCTCGACACGGCAGCGGGCCCGCTACCCCCCGGTCGCGGGCCCTCTGCCGTGTCTACAGCGCCGGTTCGCCCCAGGAGCCGGCGTAGGCGAGCTGCTCCAGCGGGAGGCGGTGGCGCTCGGCCACCTCGCGGTGCGCGAGGGTCTCGGGCAGGTCGTCGGGGGAGCCGACGTGGCCGACCGCGAGGACCACGACGACGCGGTGGTCGTCGGGCACGTCGAAGGCGTCGGCGATCGCCAGGGCGTCGAAGCCGCCCATCGGGTGCACGTGCAGGCCGAGGGCGTGCGCCTGCACAGTGAGCTGGCCGACCGCGAGCCCGAGCTCGAACGGCCCGACGGGTCGCTCGCCGCCGTCCTCGTTGCGCACCCGGACCACACCGGCGACGAGCAGCGGAGCGCGCGAGGCCCACACCTGGTTGCCGTGCGCGAGGGCGTCGAGCAGGGACGAGGACGTCGCGTCCGGCCCTGCCTCGTCGCGGCGGCCGACGAGGAACCGCGAGGGCTGGTGGTTGGCGGCGCTCGGCGCCCAGCGGGCGGCCTCGAGCAGGCTGCGGAGCTCCTCGTCGGTGACGGGGGTCGACCGGAACGAGCGCGGGCTCCAGCGCTCCGCGAGCAACGGGTGGATCGGAGCCGTGGTCGTGGCCGTGCGGGTCATGGGACGCGGACCTCCTGGGTAGTTGCCGTTTCAACAACCACCGGGGTGACGATGTTCCCGCCATCGTCGGGTGCGGACGCCGCATCGGGCGCGGCGAGGTCCGCCTGCCGGCACGTCGACGGGCGACGTCGCTCCGGCGTCGCCCGCTCGGTGGAAGGGGTCAGGCTGGTGCCGGCTGGGGGGCGTAGGCCGTGTCCATCGACTCGAGCTCCTGGCCGCGGGTCTCATGGACCACCCGCCAGACGAAGAAGAACGAGATGATCGCGAACGTCGCGTAGAAGCCGTAGGCGAGGCCCAGGCTGCGCGCCGCCATCGGCGGGAACGTCGTCGACACCACGAAGTTCGCGAGCCACTGCGCCGCCGCCGCGACCGACAGCGCGATCGCGCGGATCCGGTTCGGGAACATCTCGCCGAGGAGCACCCACACGACCGGGCCCCACGAGAAGCCGAAGAAGAACACGAAGGTGTTCGCCGCGACGAGCGCGATGTCGCCCGTCGAGCCGGTGAGCGAGGGCTGCATGCACGGTGCCTCGCACGTGGCGCTGGCGGCCACCTCGACGATCGGGGCGGTGCCGAACAGGTAGGCGAGGATCACCAGCGAGATCGACATGCCGGCCGAGCCGAGCATGAGCAGCGGACGGCGTCCGAACCGGTCGATGCACAGGATCGCGACGACGGTGGCGATGATGTTGATGCCGCCGCTGATCACCGAGATCTGCAGCGAGTTGTCCTCGGTGAAGCCCACCGCCTGCCACAGCGTGCTGGAGTAGTAGAAGATCACGTTGATCCCGACGAACTGCTGCAGCACCGACAGGATGATCGCGACCCAGACCACCGGCATCAGGCCGAAGCGCGGACCGCGCAGGTCTCGCACCTTCTGCGCACGCTCGCCCGCGAGCGACGCGCGCACGCTGTCGATCTTCGCGTCGGAGCTGTCCTGCCCGACCGATGCCATCACCACGCGCGCCTCGTCGACACGGCCCTTGCCGATGAGGTAGCGCGGGCTCTCGGGGATCGTGCGCGCAGCGAGCCCGTAGACGACGGCGGGGATCGCCTCGACGAGGAACATCCAGCGCCACGCCTCGATGCCGAGCAGCCAGTCGTTGGACGCGCTGCCGGCCGCGGTCGCGATCGCGTAGTCCGACAGCAGCGCGAGGAAGATGCCGGTGACGATCGCCAGCTGCTGCAGCGAGCCGAGCCGCCCGCGCAGGTGCGCGGGCGCGACCTCGGCGATGTACGCCGGGGCGATCACCGACGCGGTGCCGATGGCCAGGCCGCCGACGAAGCGCCAGAACATGAGGCCGTAGGCGCCGCCGGGGAACGCGGACCCGACGGCCGACACGATGAAGACCATCGCGGCGATCGTCATGACCCGGATGCGCCCGATGCGGTCGGCGAGACGGCCGGCGTACCAGGCGCCCACCGCGCAGCCGAGCAGCGCGACCGAGACGACGAAGCCGGTCTGGGTCGGTGTCAGCGAGTACTGCGCCTGGATGCCCGGGACCGCGCCGTTGATGACCGACGAGTCGAACCCGAACAGGAAGCCGCCGAGCGCCGCGACGAGGGAGACTGCGACGACGCGGCCGTTGCCGACGGCCGTGGGGGTGCTCATGGCGCCGATGATGGACCTGCGCCGGGGATCGGGGACCGATTTCCGGGACAACCCGCCGGGAGACCGTGCTGCCGGAGGCCCCCGCCCGGCGTGTCGGCGGCCGCCTCCGGCGTCGTTGTCGGCATCCTGGGACCTGTCGAGCGGCAGCACCACGCTGCGGGGAAGCGTTCGGCAACCGGCGGTCCGCAAGGACCGTCTGTCGCCGTATGCATCGACCCCGGGAGCTCCGTTGCCCGTCGACCCCGCCTCGCTCGTCGCGCTGAGCGGCCTGGCCGCCCGCGACCTGCCCGACGACGCCGCGCTCATCGCCGACGCCGTGCCTGCCGCCCCCGAGGTCCTCGACGTCGACGTGCCCGCGCCGTTCTGGACCCGGCCGCCCGCCGACGGCGTCGCCCCCGACGCCGTGCTGGTCGAGCACCTCTCCGACGTCGGGATCGGCCTGGTCGCCGCCGCGCCGGAGCCGGTCGAGGCGGCTGCGCCGCCGCGTCTCCCGCAGCGTCCGCCGTCGCTCACCGCGCTGACCGCCGCCTCCCGCGAGTTCGCGTCGCGCCATCTCCCGGCCCTCGCGGAGTCGTCGCGGCAGCTCGCGTCGCGCAGCACCGCCCTGCACCCGGCGTCGTGGCGGATGCCGGACCTCGGCACCTTCCCCACGCTCGACGCCGACGCCCGTCGTCGGCTGGCCCTGCTCGCCGGCGGGTCGGTCGCGGCCGGGCTCGCGTGCGGGCTCGCCGTGCCGACCGCCGCCGAGGCGACGCCCGCCACCCACGGCACCACGCCGACCGGCACCGCCCCCACGCCGTCGGGAACGCTGCTCGCGGCAGCCTCGATCTTCGACGGCGCGGGGTCCGACGGCGCAGGGTCCGACGGTGCCACCGCGGACCCGTCCGCGGTGGTCGTCGCGGCCGCGGCGCCGACCAATGCTGCGAAGCCCAGCACCGCGAGACCCGTTGCGTCCCAGCCTGTTCCGGCGAAGTCCACCGCAGCCAAGCCTGTCGCGGCGAAGCCCGCTGCACCCGCCGCCACCCCGACGACGCCGGAGATCCCCGCTGCGCCCGCCTCGGCGGCGGCCGGGTCCGGCGACGGACGCCCCGTGGCCATCGCGGCGCTGCTCGGTCCGGCCACGAACCCCTTCGCCGGTTCCTCCCCGAGCGCCGTGCCGGTGGCCGGGGCGCCCGCGGCCACGGTCCCCGCCGACCCGCCGACGACCGCATCCGGCAGCGCCGCCGCGCCGAGCGCCCCGGCGGAGACGCCCGCCGGCGCGAGCCCCGCCGCCGCGAGCCCCGCCGCCGCGAGCCCTGCCGCGGCCGTCCCCGGGGCGTCCCCGGCGGCCGCGGCCTCCCCGGCGTCCCCGGCCTCGCTCCCGGGCCGCACCGCGACCGCGACTGCGGCCGTCGTCGTCGTGGCCGACCCCGCACCGCCGCGCCCCGGCGACCGCCCGGCGCCCGTGGTGCCGGCCAAGCCGGCCTGGACCCCGACCCGTCCGCTGCCCGCGCACAGCGGCACCGGCCGACGCATCGTGTACGCCGAGCGCACCGCGCACCTGTGGATCGTGGGCGCCGACGGCACGGTGCTGCGCGACTACAGGGTCACCGGGCGCGCCGACCGGCCCAAGCCGGGCACCTACCACGTGTTCTCCAAGAGCCGGACGACGAGCAACCCGAAGGAGAAGCTGACCTTCGGCCTCATGGTCCGCTTCACGCACGGCGTCACCGGCGCCCCGATCGGCTTCCACACCATCCCGAAGACCTACAGCGGCCACCCGATCCAGTCCGAGAAGGACCTCGGCAGGGCCATCGGGATGGGCGGTTGCGTGCGCCAGTCCAGGGTCGACGCCGAATGGCTCTACGCTTGGTCCCGGGTGGGCGACACGGTCGTCGTCCTGCACTGAGCCCGCGACACCTCGCGGCGCTGCACGCCGAGAGGGTCGCCATGCGTCACCAGCACCACCACCGGGGGCTGCGCAGGTCGCTGCGCACGGCCGCGACGGTCGCCGTCGCGGGCCTGCTGTCGGTGCTCGTCGCCGCTCCGTCCGGCGCCACCGCGACCGCACCTGGCCCCGTCGTCGCCCCCGGGCCGCGCCCCGCGCCCGCCCCGCCCGCGCTGCCCAAGCGCTACTTCGCCGTCACGGTCACGCCCGCGAACGGGTCGGTCGTCGGGGTCGCGTACCCGATCACCGCCAAGTTCTCCATGCCGATCCCCGTCGGCCGTCGCGCGACCGCCGAGCACAACCTGCACGTCTACATCAACGGCGTGTTCTCGAAGGGCGCCTGGTACTGGCGCGACGCGAAGACCGCGGTCTTCCGCACCGCCGGGTTCTGGCCGGGCCGCTCGCGCATCCAGGTGCGGATGACGCTGTCGGGCGTCGAGCTCGGCCGCTCCGCGCAGTACTCCTTCGTCGGTGCAGCGGTCACCACGCGCACCCACACGATCCGCACCGCGCGCGTGCTCGTCGCGAAGGTCAGCGCCACGACGCACCGGATGCTCGTCTACGTCGACGGCAAGCTCGTCCGCAACTTCGGCGTCTCGCTCGGCAAGGCGGGCTTCGAGACCCGCTCGGGCTACAAGGCCGTGATGGACAAGTACCTCACGCGCAACATGACCAGCCAGGAGCTCGGGCTCACCAACGAGCACTACGACCTCTGGGCGCCGTACTCCACGCGCATCACGCCGACGGGCGAGTTCGTCCACGGCGCGCCGTGGGCCGCGGGCCGCATCGGCCGCTGGAACGGGTCGCACGGCTGCACGAACCTGCTGACCAACGACGCGAAGTGGTTCTACTACGCGACGATCCCGGGCGACCTCGTGATCACGACGGGGACCGGTCGCTCAATGGAGTACTGGAACGGCACGGGCGCGCCCTACAACATGCCGTGGAAGCTCTGGCTCGCGCACTCGGCCCTCAAGGGCAAGGCGTAGGCCGGATCAGACGGTGACCCGCGCGTCGCGCGGGTCGGTGCCGTACGACGCGAGGATCGCCGGCAGCTCGTCGGCCGGGACCGGGCGCGCGTACAGGTAGCCCTGCGCGAGGTCGCAGCCCAGCGCACGCAGCCGGTCGGCGACGTCGTGCTCCTCGACACCCTCGGCCACCGCCACCATCTCGAACTCGTGCGCGAGCTCGGTGACGACCTTGACGAGCACCTCGTTGCCGTTGCTCATGTCGAGGATGAACGAGCGGTCGATCTTCAGCGTGTCGATCGGGAGGTCGCGCAGCTGGCTGATCGACGTGTTGCCGATGCCGAAGTCGTCGAGCGCGATGGTCGAGCCCATGGCCGCGATGCGCGAGAGGGTCGCCGACGCGCGCTCGGGGTCGGCCACGATCGCCGACTCGGTGATCTCGAACTCGAGCAGCCGCGCGGGCACGTCGTACTCGGCGAGCAGCTCGGCGATGCGCTCGTCGAGGTCGGGCTCGGCGAGGTTCATCGCCGACAGGTTCACCGCGACCTGGATCTCCCAGCCGTCGACACGCCACGTGCGGATCTGCTCGAGCACCATCTCCAGCACGCGTCGCGTGAGCAGGTGGACGAGCCCGGTCTGCTCGGCGAGCGGGATGAAGTCGCCGGGCGGGATGTTGCCGCGCACGGGGTGCTTCCAGCGCAGCAGCGCCTCGAGGCCGACGACCTCGCCGGTGCGCAGGTCGAGCTTGGGCTGGTAGTGCACCGAGAGCTGCTCGCGGTCGTCGAGGGCGCGGCGCAGGTCGCCGAGCAGGATCAGGCGGGCCGGCGAGTTCACGTCGCCGTCGGCCTCGTACACGCTCATGCCGCGTCGGCCGGCCTTGGCGACGTACATCGCGATGTCGGCGCGCTTCATGAGCGTCTGGACGTCGTCGGCGTGGTCGGGGAGCAGGGCCAGGCCCAGCGAGGTCTCGACGTGCAGCACGAGCCCGTCGACGTCGTAGGGCTCGGAGAAGACACCGAGCACCCGCTGCGCGAAGTCGGTGGCCTCGTCGACGCCGCGGACGCGCCGGAGCAGGATCGCGAACTCGTCGCCGCCGAGGCGGGCGACCGTGTCGGTCTCGCGGACGATCGCGCTGAGCCGGTCGGCCACCTGGACGAGCAGCTGGTCGCCGCGGTCGTGGCCGAGCGAGTCGTTGATCTCCTTGAAGCGGTCGACGTCGAGGAGCAGCAGGCCGACGTGGTGGCCGTGCAGCTGCGCCTCCGCAGCGGCGAGCTCGAGGCGCTCCGACAGCAGCCGTCGGTTCGGGAGGCCGGTGAGCGGGTCGAGCAGCGCGAGCCGCGCGTTCTCGTCGGAGGTGCTGCGCAGCTTGCGGCTCGCGCCGTGGACGGTGCGGAACAGCAGCAGCCACACGAAGATCAGCCCGGCGGCGATGACGATCGCGACGGTGCGCACCGCGCTCGCGGTGGCGGCCTCGGTCGCGGTGTAGTCGAGGGCGACCTCGGCGACTCCGTGCACGGTCGGGTCCCCGGGCACGGCGTACACCGGGACGTAGACGTCGAGCACGGTGGCGAGGCCGGGCATCACCGACGGGTCGACACCGGTCCCGGTACCGGCCCTGGTGTCGAGCTGGGTGACGAGGGCTGCGGTCGGCGCGCCGGCGAGGGCCCGCTGCAGCCGGTCGAGGTCGGGGAAGGGGTGGGCCTGGTCGATGCTGTCGAACATCGCCTTGCCGGCGCGGCCCCACAGCCGGATCTCGACGAGGGTCTGGTCGGGGTGGACGTTGACCTCGAGGCGGCCGCGCGTCTGGCCCTTGAGCGACTCGTCCGCCCACTCCTGCTCGGTGACGCGGTCGCGGACGCCGGCGTCGGTGTACGCCGTCGCGGTGCGGACCGCCTGGTCGAGCGCCTGCTGGCGCAGCAGCTCGCCCACGACGAGGGTGAGCACGACGCCGAGCAGCGCCATCGCGGCGAGGCTCACCACGGCGAAGGTCGCGGTCAGCGACGTCCGACGGCGCACGGCGTCCCCTTCCGCTGTCGTCCCCGCGCAGGGGAGCGGGGCCGGTCAGGTGCCGGCCTCTGGGAGGGTTGTCGGCAGCCGAGAGGTTCCCTTGAGGTTTCTCTCAGCCGGGGATCGGCCTGCGCCTCAGCGGGGGACGCGCACCACGAGGGACGCCGGCCGCACGCGGGCCTCGATCCGACGGCCCTCCTCGACCACGTCGCCGTCGACCTGCCGGGGCTGGGTCTCGCGGCTGACGATCACGGCGGACCGCCCCGCGAAGTGCCGCCGCGAGCGGTCGTGACGGGTGCGGCGCAGCGCGAGGTCGGTGCCGGTGCGCAGCAGGTCGAGCGGCGTCCCGAGCGGGAGCACGACGACGTGCAGCAGGCCGTCGGCCACCTCGGCCTCGGGTGCGAGGTCGAGGCCCGCGACGAGGCCTCCGACGTTGGCGACGAGCACGCTCTTGGCGCTGTACCAGTGCGGGGCACCGCCGTCGATCGCGATGCCGAAGCGGGTCGTGCGGTGCCCGACCGCGCGGATCCCGTTGACGACGTAGGCGGTCGGGCCGATCACGTTCTTGAGGTCCTCGGGCGCGTCGATGAGCACCGCGTCGAGCCCGATGCCCGCCATCACCGAGCAGGTGGTGACGCGGCCGCCGAGGCCGATGTCGATGAGGTCGATCGTGCGCTCCTGGCCGGTGAGCCCGACGGCGGCGGCGTCGCGCATCCGCAGCGGGATCCCGAGGTTGCGCGCGAGCAGGTTGCCGGTGCCCGCGGGCAGGATCCCCAGCGCCACACCGGTCTGCGCGAGCCCCGCCGCGACGGCGTTGACGGTGCCGTCGCCGCCCCAGGCGAGCACCAGGTCGGCGCCGGCGGCCACCGCCGAGCGCGCCTGCTCGGTGCCGGGGCTCTCGGCGGTGGTCGGGACGACGTGCGGCGCGGGCTGCCCGACGGCGTGCGCCCAGGCGGCGAGCTGCTCGGTGGCCGCGGCGACGCCTCCGCTCTTCTGCGGGTGCACCACGGCGATGCACTCGCCGCCGGTCGCGGTCACTGCGGCACCCAGACGACGTCGCCGCGGTCGGAGGTCTGGCGCACGGAGATGAGCACCTGGTCGCCCGTGCTGTCGGACGCCGTGCAGGTGAAGGTCGATCCGGTCTTGAGCGCGATGCTGCTCGGGCAGGTGACGGTGATGGGCCGGCCGGCGTCTCGGGAGAGCTCCGCGGCGATGCGCTGCTCGATGGCGTCGGTGTCCAGGCGGCGCGGGCCACCGAGACCCACGAGCGCTGAGAACGCCACGGCCGCAAGGCCGAGCAGGGCCACGCAGGCGACGACCGGGATCCACCACCGACGCTTCGGGGCAGCGCTCTCCGGCGCGTCGACGACGGCGTCGGGCGGAACGACCGGCGCCCACACCTGCGTCGTCGGCAGCGGCGCGGTCGGCGGGGCGGCCCGCACCTCGGGCGCGGGCGCGTCGGGGGAGAGGGGGTGCGTGGCGTCGCCCCAGGTGACCCCGTTCCACCAGCGCAGCGCAGGTGCCCCCGAGGGGTCGGGGTACCAGCCGGGCTGAGGGAGGTCGGGATCGGTCACGCGACGAAACTAGCGCGCGGCGGCGCGGGGCGGACGTCGGTCGTCGGGTCAGACGGACGCGAGGCGGTGCTCTGCAGCGGCGCGCTCGCAGTCGCGCACGGAGTGGAACCCGGACTCGTAGCCGCAGTCGTGGCAGACGGCGATCGACGCGCTCCCCAGGTGCACGACCTCGACGCTGTGCGGGCTGCAGCAGCCCACCGCGTGCGCGTGGTCGCGCCGGTGCACCGCGGCGAGCATCGCCCGCACGATCGGTTCCGGACTGTTCGGCGTCATGCCACCCGTATCGGATGGCGGGCCGACGGACCTGAGCGATCGGGAGCGTGCCGTGAGGTGATCGGGCCCGGAGGGCGGAGGTCGCATCGGCCGATCGGCCCCCGCCGTGCGTCCGCGTCAGCGCAGGGCGCTGTCGAACATCCGCGTGATGCGGTCCCAGGCGTCGGCGGCCGCGGTGTCGACGAAGCCCGCGTTCAGCGATCCGGTGAGGGGCCTGAGCCAGCGCGGCGCGGTCTCCGCGGAGTGGTTGAGGAAGGAGTGGCCGGCGTCGGCGTACTCCTTGACGTCGTGCTCGACCCCGGCCCGCTCGAGGCCGTCGCGCAGCGTGTCGGCGGCGCCCTTGAGGGATCCGTCGAGCGCGCCGTAGGAGGCGACCATCGCGCAGGAGCCGGCGAGCGCGGCGTCGAGGTTCTTGGGGAGCCGGCCGTAGTTGACGGAGCTGGCGCCGAAGCCGCGGTCGGCCATGACGATCGCGAAGCCGCCGCCGAGGCAGAAGCCGGCGATGCCGACCGCACCGGTGGCGTCG
>JBGAJT010000011.1:0-22696 GCA_044224785.1 Candidatus Nanopelagicales bacterium
CGCACCCGCTCGTCGCGGATGGGCAGAGGAGGCAGTGCTGGGGCCATGCCTCCATGGTCGCACCCGGCGCCCACGCGGGCCCACAGGTTCGGCGCCGGAGGCCGTCCCGGGCGGCCGGAGCAGTCCCGTAGGGTCGCCGCATGGAGTACTCCGACAGCGTCGTCGACCTCATCGGCAACACCCCCCTCGTGCGCCTGCGCTCGCTGACCGCCCACCTCGGGCCGGACGCGCCGCTGGTCCTGGCCAAGGTCGAGTACGTGAACCCGGGCGGGTCGGTGAAGGACCGGATCGCGTCGCGGATGATCGAGGCGGCCGAGGCGTCGGGCGAGCTCAAGCCGGGCGGCACCATCGTGGAGCCGACGAGCGGCAACACCGGTGTGGGCCTCGCGCTGGTGGCGCAGACCAAGGGCTACCGCTGCGTCTTCGTCTGCCCCGACAAGGTCAGCCAGGACAAGCAGAACGTGCTGCGCGCGTACGGCGCCGAGGTCGTCGTCTGCCCGACCGCGGTCGACCCCGAGGACCCGCGGTCCTACTACTCCGTCTCCGACCGGCTGGTGCGCGAGATCGACGGCGCGTGGAAGCCCGACCAGTACTCCAACCCCAACAACCCGCGGTCGCACTACGAGACGACGGGTCCCGAGCTGTGGCGCCAGACCGACGGCCGCATCACGCACTTCGTCGCGGGCGTCGGCACCGGCGGCACCATCAGCGGCACCGGCCGCTACCTCAAGGAGGCCAGCAACGGCCGGGTCCGCGTCATCGGCGCCGACCCTGTCGGCTCGGTCTACAGCGGCGGCACCGGGCGCCCCTACCTCGTCGAGGGCGTGGGCGAGGACTTCTGGCCGACGGCGTACGACGCCACCGTCTGCGACGAGATCATCGCGGTCTCCGACGCCGACTCCTTCGCGGTGACCCGTCGGCTCGCCCGCGAGGAGGGCCTGCTCGTCGGCGGCTCGTGCGGCATGGCGGTGCAGGCGGCGCTCGAGGTGGCCGAGCGCGCCACCAAGGACGACGTGATCGTGGTGCTGCTTCCCGACGGCGGCCGCGGCTACCTGTCGAAGGTGTTCAACGACGAGTGGCTCGCGTCGTACGGCTTCCTGCAGACCTCCACCGATCGCACCGTCGGGGATGTGCTGCGCTCCAAGGGCGACGGCATCCCCGAGCTCGTGCACACGCACCCGCAGGAGACGGTGCGCGAAGCGATCGACATCCTGCGCGAGTACGGCGTCTCGCAGCTGCCGGTCGTGCGTGCCGAGCCGCCGGTGAAGGTCGCCGAGGTCGTCGGGTCGGTGGTCGAGCGCGACCTGCTCGACGCGCTGTTCGCCGGCCGCGCGCACCTCGCCGACCCGGTCGAGAAGCACATGAGCGCGGCCCTGCCGCTCATCGGTGCCGGCGAGCCGGTGTCGGTCGCGGTCGACGCGCTCGAGGAGGCCGACGCCGCGATCGTCGTCGAGGACGGCCTGCCCACCGGCGTGGTCACCCGCCAGGACCTGCTCGTCTACCTCGCCCGCTGATCGGCCGCGTCTCCGCCGTCGACGCGTGATGACGCGACGCTAGAAGGTGCCGTCATCACCCATCGACGGCGGGGGATGGCTCAGCGGCCGGTGCCCATCTTGCGCGTTGCAGCCGGGCGTCCGCTCAGCGGGCGGCTGCGACGGCCACGCGGGCCGGACCGAGACGTCGCTCAGACGACGTCGTCCTTGACGACGTCGCCGCCCTTCATGACGAACGGGATCGACGCGAACCCGCGCAGGTCGTCGGCCAGCGGGTCGACGTCGAGCGCGACGAGGTCGGCGTAGCGGCCGGGGCGCAGCGACCCCACCTCGGCATCGCGGTCGAGGCACTCGGCAGCACGCACCGTCGCCGCCTGCACCGCCTGCATCGGCGCCATGCCGTGGCGGACCATGTAGGGCAGCTGGCGCGCGGCGTCGGCCCACGGGTAGACGCCGGAGTCGGTGCCGTACGCGATCTTCACGCCGGCGGCAACGGCCTTGCGGAAGCCGTCGCGCTGCGTCTGCGTCGTCTCCTCGTTCTTGCGCAGCGTCTCCTCGGCCCAGCCGTCGCGCTCGCCGGTCTCCTTGATGTAGTCGCCGTTGTAGATGTCGGCGACGAGCCAGGTGCCGTGCTCGGCCATGAGCGCGATGGCCTCGTCGTCCATGAGCGATCCGTGCTCGATGCTGCGCACGCCGGCGCGCACCGCGATCTTGATGCCCTCGGCGCCGTGCGCGTGCGCGGACACGTGCAGGCCGTGCGCCGCCGCCTCGTCGACCGCGGCCTCGAGCTCCGCAGGGCCGAGCTCGATCTCGCCGGGCAGCGTGCCGGTCGTGAGGACCGCACCGGTCGCGATGACCTTGATGACGTCGGCCCCGGCACCGGCGATCCGCTTGACCGCCTCGCGCACCTCGGCCGGGCTGCGCACCACGCCGACCCGCATGCCCGCGGGCACGAGCGCGTCGTCCTCGGGGCTCAGGCCGGTGAGGTCGCCGCCTCCTCCCGGGCAGGTGATGTAGGCGCCGGCGCACACCATGCGCGGACCCGGGACCCAGCCGGCCGCGATCGCGTCGCGGAGCGCGAGGTCGGTGAACGCGCGGAACGTCCCGACGTCGCGCACCGTCGTGAAGCCGGCGAGCACCGTGTCGCGCGCGTTGCGCGAGCCGGCGAGCGTCTCGCGGGCGGTGCTCGTGCGCAGCAGGCCGGCGTAGCCGTGGCCCTCGTCGAGCTCGCCGATGAGGTGCGCGTGGCAGTCGATGAGGCCCGGGAGCACCCACCGGTCGCGCAGGTCGAGCACCTCGACGTCGTGCGGGGCCTCGGCGGCGGCGACGACGTCGACGACGCGGTCGCCATCGAGCAGCACGGCGCGGTCGGCCAGGACCTCGCCCGCGACGACGTCGACGAGACGGCCGGCCAGCACGGCGGTGGTGACGGTCACGGGATCCTCCAGGTCGGACGGCGGCGCCGTCGGCCCCGCGACGGTAGCCGATGGCGCTCGCGCGTCGGCGCGTTCGTCGAACCGTTCCACGGACGCCGCGCGCGTGCCCGCGAAGGGTCCCGCGGCGGGTCGCGCCCGGCTAGCCTCGGCGCATGCTGCGGTACTTCGCCTACGGCGCGAACATCGACCTCGAGCGCATGCAGGCCCGCGTCCCGGGCGTGAGCGTCGTGGGTCCGGCGTACGTCGACGGCTTCATCCCCGAGTTCACGGTCCGCGACCGCGACTGGGGCGGCGGCGCCCTCAACGCGCGCGAGCGCGAGGGCGGTCGGCTCTGGGGCGTGCTCTACGAGGGACCGGAGGAGGCCTTCGCCGTCCTCGACACGTTCCAGGGCGACGCGTCGGTGCTCGAGAAGTCGACGGTCTCGGCCGTCGGTCCCGACGGCGCGGTCGACGCCTTCACCTACCGCCTCGTGCAGATCGCGAACTACGTGCGGCCCTCGGACCGCTACCTCACCCACATCACGCGCGCGATGAAGGCGCAGGGCCTGCCGCCCGAGGCGGTCGAGTCGGTCCTGCAGGCCGACCGCGACGCCGACGACACCGGCCCGAGCATCTCCTCCTGATGTACGCCGTCAGCGCTGGTTGAGGCGGCCGTCGAGCTCGCCGCGCACGACGGCGTCGACCTCGGTCGGCTCGAGGCCGCGCTCGCGCAGCAGCAGGTCGAGCTTGCGCTCGACCCTCTCGTCGGACTCCTTGGACTGCGACGATCCCCAGAACAGCAGCAGCGAGAGGCCGGCCGTTTGCCAGACGAGCTGGAGGAACTCCGACTGCCAGTTCTCGAGGGTCGAGGACAGGAAGCGCGGCCAGAAGTCCGACCACGCGAACGCCTGCGCGTGGGCCGCAGCGTCCTGCTCGACGACCATGAGCTGGAAGAAGAACTGGCCGGCCCAGGCCATGAGGAACAGCACGCCGGTGACGATCCCGAACGAGTACGCACGGGTGAAGGCAGGACGAGGTCGAGAGGACATGCGGCGCCTGCTACCCCCGGCGCCGGCTCCCACACCTGGGAGCGCGCGCGGTCAGAGCGCCGACTCCTCGCCGGTCAGCGGCTGCACGTCGCGGTCGCGGCCGAGCGGCAGCAGGCCCAGCACCAGCGAGCAGCCGACGATGATGACGGCGCCACCGACGATCTGCTCGACCGAGAGCCGCTCGCCGAGGAACCCGGCGCCGACCACGACGGCGACGACGGTCACCAGGAACTCGACGCTGACCGCGATCGTGGCGCCGACCTCGGCGACGAGGCGGAAGTAGAGGACGTAGGCGAGCGCGCTGCAGAACGCCGCGAGCACCACCAGGTAGCCGAGGTCGAGCGCGGTGGGCAGCCGGGGCACCGGGACGACGACGAGGAGCGGCAGCACGATCAGCCCGCCGACGAGGAACGCGCCGATCGTCTGCTCCCACGAGCCGACCTGCTGCAGGTGCTTGCGCGCGTAGTTGCTGCCGAACGCCGCGCTGATCGCGCCGAGCACCGACGCGACGCAGCCGACGACGAACGCGCTGTCGACGGGGATCGCGGGGAAGCCGACGAGCAGCACGACGCCGACGAAGCCGAGCCCGACGCCGATCCGCCCGTAGCGGTCGATCTGCTCGATGCGCCACAGCAGCCCGATGATCATCGAGAAGAACGGGATCGTGGCGATGAAGATCGCCGCCATCGCCGTACCGATGCGCGGCGTCGCGATGTTGAGCCCGATGAGGTTGCCGGCGACGGTGGTCGCGCCGACGACGGCCAGCGGCTTCCACGACCCGAAGCGCAGCTCGCGCCGGGTCAGCTTCGCGAGCAGGACGAGCAGCCCGGCGGCGACGAGCGCGCGGAATCCGACGCCCCCCGCCCAGCCGAACGCCTGCACGACCTTGAGCACCAGGACGAACGACAGACCCCAGATCACCGCCAGGGCGAGGTAGTCGAGGACCTGGCGGCGATGCACGCGCGGAGGCTATCGAAGGAGCGGCCGACGACGACGAGCGCGTGCCGATCGACGGCGCGGCTAGAGCCGCTTGGTCATCTGGATCGACGCGACCTGGAAGCCCATCTGCTCGTAGAGCGCCTGCGCGCCGAGGTTGTTGCCGAAGACGCTGAGCCCGACCTGGACGACGCCGAGGTCGCGGCAGACCTGCTCGGCGGCCACCATGATCGCACGGCCGTACCCGTGGCGACGGAGCTCCTCGCGCACCTCGAAGTCGAAGCCGAACGCGCTCACACCCTCGCTGGTGTCCTTGAACGCGAGCCAGAGCACCCCGACCTCGAGGTCGCCGTCGTACGCCGTCCAGAGCCGGTTGTTCTCCGTGGCCAGCCCGTCGGGCAGCAGGCGGGCGTAGTCCTCGACGGACTTCGCGCGCGCGTCCTCGAGCGACATCGCCCCCGAGCCCGCGATGCCCTCGGCGTAGGACTCCTCGGCGCGCTCGCGGTAGGCGGCGTACTGCGCGTCGGTCATCGGCTCGAGGCGCACGGTCGGTGTCGGCATGCCGCGACCGTAGCCGCCGGGGGCGACGTCGCCGACCGGGTTCCCGTGCGGGGCATGGGGGACGGTTCGGGGTCGGACCAGGGTCCGTCCCCGATCCCCGTGCGGCGCAGGCTCCCTAGCGTCGTCGGCATGGACGCCCTCTACGCCGCCGCCTGGTCGCGGCTCACGGCCTCCGCAGCAGCAGCAGCCGTGTCGCCGGCCGCTCGTATGCTCCCGGGATGGACCTCGAGTTCACCGGAGAGATCTGGTTCTGGCGCGGGCCGTCGCCCTACCACTTCGTCACCGTCCCCGACGACGAGTGCGGCGCCCTCGAGTCGACGGCGTCCCGCGTCAGCTACGGCTGGGGGATGATCCCCGTCTCCGCGGTCGTGGGGGCGACCTCGTTCACCACGTCGCTCTACCCGAAGGACGGCGGCTACGTCGTCCCGCTCAAGGACAAGGTCCGGCAGGCGGAGGACGTCGACGTCGGCGACGTCGTCACCGCGTTCGCCCGGCGCCTCGACCCGCACGACGACATCGCGCAGCGGGCGCGGCCGGCGCTGGAGCGCCTGTCCGCCGCCACCGGCGAGACCGTCAACCTCGCGATCGGCGCCGAGGGCGGCGTCGTCCAGATCGACCAGATCGACGCCCGGTACCTGCTCGGCGCCGCCAACTGGCTCGACCGCGAGGTGCCCTACCACGCGTCGGCCTCCGGCAAGGCGCTGCTCGCGCACGGCCACCCGCTGCCCGCCGGGCGGCTGGTCCGCATCACCGAGCGCACCCGCACGACGCGTCCGGCCCTCGAGGCCGACCTGCGCCGCTGCCTCGAGCGCGGCTACGCCGTCACCGACAGCGAGCTCGAACCCGGGCTGGTGGCCGTCGCCGCCGCCGTGCTCGGACCCGACGGCCGTGCCGTCGCCGCCATCTCCGTCTCGGGACCCTCGTCGCGGCTCACCCCGCGCGAGGTCGCCCGGGCGGGGGCGCTCCTCGTCAGCGAGTGCGCCGCTCTGTCCTCACCGCTCCCGCACCACGACCCCGCACGCCCCTCGAACAGGAAGGAGGGCGCCGCATGACGCACGACGAGATCCTCAAGGCGCTCTACGACGAGACCATGGTCGGCAACAAGCCCGCCGTCCTCGAGCTCACGCAGAAGGGGCTGGCCGAGGGTCTGACCCCGTCGCAGCTGCTCTTCGACGCGCTCATCCCCTCGCTCGAGGAGGTCGGCGCCCGGTTCGAGCGCGGCGACTTCTTCGTGCCGGAGATGCTCATCGCCGGCAAGGCGATGAGCGGCGCGCTCGACATCCTGCGTCCGCTGCTCGCCCAGACCGGCGCCGAGACGATCGGCACGTTCCTCATGGGCACGGTCAAGGGCGACGTCCACGACATCGGCAAGAACCTCGTCAACATCATGCTCGAGGGCGCCGGCTTCGAGGTCATCGACATCGGCGTGCAGGCGGCGCCGGAGAAGTTCATCGCCGGCATCGAGGAGCACAAGCCCGATCTCGTCGGGATGTCGGCGTTCCTCACCACGACCATGCCGATGTTCAAGGCCAACATCAACGCCATCGAGAAGGCCGGTCTGCGCGACCAGGTCATCATCATGGTCGGCGGCGCGCCCGTGACCCAGGAGTACGCCGACGTCTCGGGTGCCGACGGCTACGCCGCCGACGCCGCGACCGCCGTGCGTCGCGCCAAGGAGCTGCTGGCCCAGAAGCGGGCGACCGCGAAGGTCTGACATGAAGCTCCTGCCCCTCCTCGAGGACTCCGTCAAGGGCGCGGTCTGGGACTGCCGGATGTGCGGCCAGTGCGTGCTGCACGCCACCGGCTGGACGTGTCCCATGACGTGCCCGAAGACGCTGCGCAACGGGCCGTGCGGCGGCGTGCGCGAGGACGGGCACTGCGAGGTCAAGCCGGAGATGCGCTGCGTCTGGACCAAGGCCGAGAAGCGCAACCGCAGCGCGCTCAACCCGTCGTTCTGGTCCCAGCACTTCGACGACCTGCGCGCCCCGGTCGACAACCAGCTCCGCGGCACGGCCTCCTGGGCGAACCTGTTCAGCGGCCGCGACCGCGAGTTCCCCGAGGGCTGGGTCGGCGGGACGCACGAGGCGCTCGAGGTGCCGTGGTCCTCGCTCGGCGAGGTCGACGACATCGATGCCCTCGACGAGGGCTTCCACACCCGGACGGAGATCTCGTGAGCACGTTCCGTCAGCTGGTCGAGTCGCGCACGCGGCCGATCGTCACCGCCGAGTTCCCGTCGATCGACGGAGGCACGCTCGACACGGTGAAGGCCAAGCTCGACCCGATCCTCCCGTACGTCGACGCGATCAACGCCACCGACAACCCGGCGGCGCACGCGCACGCGTCGAACGTGTCGATCGCGATCGCGCTCAAGCTGCTCGGGGCCGACCCGATCCTGCAGGTGGTGTACCGCGACAAGAACCGCATCGCGGCGCAGGCCGACGTCGTCGGTGCGGCGCTGCACGGCGTCATCAACGTCTGCGCCCTCACCGGCGACGACGTGACCGCGGGCGACGAGCCGCAGGCGCGTCGGGTCTTCGACCTCGACGGCCCGCAGCTCGTCCGCGTGATGGACGGGCTGCGGCAGGGGCGCTACGTGTCGGGCCGCAAGCTCGACCCGGCGCCGGACCTGTTCGTCGGCGCCGTCGAGAACCCGTTCGCCCCCCCGCACCACTACCGGATCGAGCGGGCCCGGTTGAAGTCCGACGCCGGTGCGCGGTTCCTGCAGCTGCAGATCGGCTACCAACCGGAGCGGCTCGCGGAGTTCGCGGCCGGCTGCGTCGCGAACGGCACCACCGCGCGCACCGCGCTGCTCCCGAGCATCTGCCTCACCAAGTCGGCAAAGGCGCTCGAGTTCATGCACGACAAGGTCCCCGGCATCGTCGTGCCGGAGGCGCTGCGCCGTCGCGTGGCCCTGGCCTCCGACGTCGCCGAGGAGAGCTACCAGGTGGCGCTCGAGCTCGCGCAGGCCTTCCTCGCCACCCCCGGCGTCGCCGGGATCCACGTCACCGACTTCCGGCACGACGGGTCGCTCGCGCGGCTCGTCACCGACCTCGGACTCTCCGGCAGCGCCTCCGCCGCCTGAGCAACCCCCTCGTACCAGGAGAGAACATGCACACCGTCGTCCGCTCGGCCACGCGCGAGCTGATCATCGGCTCGGACCAGCCGTTCTGCATCATCGGCGAGCGGATCAACCCGACCGGCCGCAAGAAGTTCCAGGAGGAGCTGCGGGCCGGCGACCTGTCGTCGGTCGAGATCGACGTGAAGACCCAGCTCGCCGGCGGCGCCATGATGCTCGACGTCAACATGGGCGCCCCGCTCGTCGACGAGGCCGACCTGCTGGCCAAGGCCGTGAAGCTCGTGCAGAGCCTCACCGACGTGCCGCTGTGCATCGACTCGTCGGTCGTCGAGGCGCTCGAGGCCGGGCTCGGCGCCTACGAGGGCAAGGCGCTCGTCAACTCGATCACGGCCGAGGACGACCGCATGGAGGCGATCCTCCCGCTGGTGAAGAAGTACGGCGCCGCCGTCGTGGCGCTGCCCAACGACCACGACGAGATCCCCGACGACCCCTACAAGCGCCTCGAGCTCGTCGACAAGATCGTCGAGGTCGCCACCAAGGAGTACGGCATCCCGCTCGAGGACATCGTCATCGACCCGCTGGCGATGCCGATCGGCGCCGACTCGACCCTCGTGGTGAAGACGCTCCAGACGATCAAGCTGATCAAGGAGAAGTACGACCTCAACACCACGCTCGGCGCGTCGAACGTCTCGTTCGGCATGCCCGACCGGCACACGATCAACGCCGTGTTCCTGCCGATGGCGATCGAGGCCGGCCTCACCAGCGCGATCATGGACTCCCGCACCGAGAGCATCGTCCGCGCCGTGAAGGCCGCCGACCTGATGGCCGGCAACGACGAGTGGGGCATGGCCTGGATCGCCGCCCACCGCGCACGCGAGGCGGCCGCCGGCTCGTGACCCCTTCCGACCACGACGAGCACGCGGCTCCCGACGAGCCGCGGCGCGTAACCCTGTCGTTCACGCCCTCGGGCAAGTCGGTGCGCGTGCCCGCCGGCGTCACGGTGTTCGACGCCGCGAGCTGGAACGGCATCGCGATCGACAGCACGTGCGGCGGGCACGGCACCTGCAAGAAGTGCAAGGTGCGCGTGGTGTCGGGCGAGGTCTCGGCGCAGAAGCTGGACTTCCGCGCCCTGACGCCCGAGCAGGTGCAGGACGGCTGGCGGCTGGCCTGCCTCGCGCCGGCGAACGACGACCTCGAGGTCGAGGTCCCGCCGCTCACGACCCGCCCGAAGGCGGCGACCGTCGGCGTCGGGCGCCAGGTGATCCTGCGACCGGCGATCCAGAAGCGCTACGTCGAGCTCGCCGACCCGTCGCTGTCGGACCAGCGCACCGACCTCGAGCGGCTGCGCGACGCCGTCGACGACCTCGAGGTCACGGTCGAGCCCCGCGTGCTCGCGACCCTCGGCCGCACGATGCGCGAGTCGGACTGGAAGGTGACGGCGGTCGTCGTCGACGACGCGCTCGTCGGCGTCGAGCCGGGCGACACCACGGGCACGGCGTACGCGATCGCCGTCGACCTCGGCACCACCACGGTCGTGGCGACGCTCATGGACGTGAAGACCGGCACGCCGGCCGCGGTGCGCTCGATGCTCAACAAGCAGCAGCCGTTCGGCGCCGACGTCATCAGCCGGATCAGCGCGACGATGCTCGATCCCGAGGGCCTCCCCCGCCTTCAGGAGCTGGCGCAGTCGACGATCTCCGAGCTGATCGCCGAGGTCTGCGACGAGGCGGGCGTCGAGCGCGCCTCGGTCTACGAGGTCGCGATCGCGGGCAACGCCACGATGATCCAGCTGCTGCTCGGCATCGACCCCGAGCCGCTCGGCGTCGCGCCGTTCATCCTCGCGAGCCGCACCTACCCGGGCCTCATGGCCCGCGACATAGGCCTCGACGTCCACCCGTTCGCGCGCGTGGTGGTCCTGCCCGCGCTCGGCGCCTACGTCGGCGGCGACATCATCGCCGGCGCGCTGGCGTCGGGCATGGACCGCGACAAGCGGCTGCGGCTGTTCATCGACGTCGGCACCAACTGCGAGATCGTGATCGGCGACGGCGAGCGGATGATGGCCACCGCCGCACCGGCCGGCCCGGCGTTCGAGGCGGCGTCGATCCGCAACGGCATGCGCGCCGCGCCTGGCGCGATCGAGACCGTGTCGATCAACGACGACGGCATGAAGATCGGCGTGATCGGCGACGTGAAGCCCGTGGGGCTCTGCGGATCCGGGCTCGTCGACGCGGTGTCGGAGCTCGTGCGGGTCGGCGTCATCGACTCCTCCGGACGCTTCCTCCCCGACGACCAGGTCAAGGAGAGGCGGCCCGACCTCGCCGAGCGTCTCGTCGAGCGTGCGGGCGAGCGGCACTTCCTGCTCGCCACCGAGGACGAGAGCGGCGGCGACGAGGTCGTGCTGACCCAGCGCGACGTGCGCGAGCTCCAGTTCGCGAAGGCCGCGATCTCGACCGGCTGGCGGCTGCTGCTCGAGGCGTTCGGCGCCGAGGAGGCTGACGTGCAGCAGGTGCTGCTCGCCGGCTCGTTCGGCACGTACCTGTCGCCGTCGTCCGCCGTCCGCATCGGCCTCGTGCCCAAGCTGCCGGTGCTGCGTATCGTCAGCGCCGGGAACGTGGCCGGCGAGGGCGCGAAGATGGTCCTGCTGTCGCTGCCCGAGCGCCACGGCGCGCAGGCGCTCCTCGACGAGATCCACTACGTCGAGCTCTCCGACCACGAGGGCTTCCAGGACCGCTTCGTCGGCGAGCTCGCCTTCCCCATGCCCTCCTGATGACCCACCCGCGAGCAACTGCCGAGATGCACGGTCTGGGGCGCTCGAACACTGCACTTCGGCGGTTGCTCGCGACCGAGCAGCCGGCCTGGCCCTGGGGTGGTCGCTGTGGCGCGTGAGGGGCGGGTCGCGGTGGTGGCGTGCGGGGCGCTCGCGACCGATCTCGGCGTCATCGTCGAGCGGCGCGGCTGGCCGGTCGACGTGCACCCGCTGCCG
Organism: Candidatus Nanopelagicales bacterium; assembly: GCA_044224785.1. Taxonomy (GTDB): domain Bacteria; phylum Actinomycetota; class Actinomycetes; order S36-B12; family CAIYMF01; genus Longivirga. The sequence goes on from JBGAJT010000011.1 coordinate 11,514, forward strand.
CCGCTGCTGCACAACCACCCCGAGCGGATCGCCGGGCAGGTCGCCGAGCTCGCCGACTCCTTGGCCGGCCGCTACGAGACGGTGGCCGTCGGGTACGCCGACTGCGGCACCTACGGCGCGGTCGACGAGGTGTGCACCGCGCGCGGGCTGGCGCGCCTCGGCGGCAACCACTGCTACGACGTCTACGCCGGTCAGAAGCGGCTGGCCGCCGAGCTCGAGGCCGAGCCGGGCACCTACCTGCTCACCGACTTCCTCGCGGTGTCCTTCGACCGCACGGTCGTGCAGGAGCTGGGCCTGGACCGCCACCCCGAGCTGCGCGACGACTACTTCAGCCACTACACCCGCGTGGTGTGGCTCGCGGGACGCCGGACGCCGCAGGTCGAGGCCGCTGCCCGAGCCGCCGCCGACCGCATCGGCCTCCCCCTCGAGATCCTCGACACCGGCCTCGACGGCCTCGAGCACGAGCTCGAAGCCCTCCTCCCCCACGACTGACCGTTCTCACTGAATGTGCCATTCGTTGCTAAGAGAGCAACAATCCTTCCGTTCACGCTCGGCAGAACGCGGCCGTCACGAGACCGGCAGCCTCCGGTGTCAGCGCGCGGCGGCGCGGCGGACCACCATCACCATCACGTAGCCCGCGGCTGCGGCCGCCAGACCCAGGACGGCGACCACCGCGATGTTCGCGATGAGGCCGATGATCGTGACGGCGCCCCCGACGTACTCCAGCGCCGCCCAGCGCGACTCCTGCTTGATCGACTCCGGGGTGCGGTAGCCCGCCTTGCGCGACTCGAACACGAGCTGCCCGCGGTTGCCCATCACGAGCGTGGCCACGGCGAGGGCCACGGCGACCAGGGCGAGCAGGGCGATGATGGCGTCCAGCATGGCCCCAGTCTCACCCATCCCCGTCGATGCGTGATCACGGGACGCTAGAAGGCGGCGTCATCACTCATCGACGGAGGCAGTCCGTCGATGAGTGATGAGGCCACGCTAGAAGGTGGCGTCATCACGCATCGACGGCGTCAGCCGCGGGCGATGCCCAGCGTGGCGAGGAGGTCCTCGTGCAGCTGCATCCAGACGCGGTGGCAGGAGTCGATGCCGACGCCGTCCACCCACGAGCGTTCGCCCTGGAACACCTTCGCCAGCGCCGCGGCGTAGCGGGCGGAGTACCCCGAGCAGCGCGGCAGCGCGCCCGACAGCCGCACTCCCAGCGGCTCGAGCGCGCGCCCGACCGAGACCAGGTCGTCGAGCACGCGGTCGTCCCAGGCGTGGTCGGCGTGGTCGTTGGCGGCGAGCGGATCGCCCGGCAGCGGCCGCAGCTGCCACTGGGTGCAGGCGTCGAGCAGGCGCCCGTTCAGGGGCACGAACGCCTCGTGCACGGCCGCGACCTTGTCGCGTACGCCGAGCCCGTCGAGCTCCTCAGCGAGGAGCGCCTCGCCGCGCGCTCGGCCGCGGTCGGTGAGCGACCAGCCGCTGCTCGCACCGAACGACGAGCGGGTCACCTGGCCGAAGGCCTCGGCGTCCTCGAGCAGCTCGGTCGTCGCGTCGCGGTCCAAGCCGAAACGCGCAGCGACGGCGGCGTCGGGCGCATGGCCGAGCAGCCGTACGCCGTGCAGCACGAGGAGCTCGGTGGCGGGCTGCCGCGGGGCGCTCATGCCTGCACCGCGCAGCACGCCCCCGGTCGCCCACGGAGTGCACTCGGCAGCGCCACCGTGAATGTCAGAATTGTTGCTCTCTTAGCAACGAATGGCACATTCAGTGAGATCAGCCGGCGCCGAGGTAGACGGCCCAGGGGCCGAACATGTAGCTGAAGGTCGACGGGGCGCCGGTGATGCCCTTGTGCATCACGAGGACGGCGTTGGGCGACGCGGTCGGGATCCACACCATCTGCTCGGTGATGATCTTCTGCGCGTCGACGACGAACTGAGCGCGCTTGGCCGGGTCGGCCTCGGACCGCGCCGAGTTCAGCGCCGCCGTCACGGCCGGGTCCTCGTAGTTGCTGAAGTCCTGCGAGCCGCCGGGCAGCGCGAGGGTGCGGTAGAGCGCCGCGGGGTCGGCGTAGTCGCCGTAGTTGGTCGTCGGGAACGCGTCGACCGACTGCCATGCCTTGGGGTCGATGAAGAAGTTGATGAAGTTGTCCGGGCTCACGTCGTTGAACTCGACCTTGAGGCCGAGCTTCTCCGCGGCGGCCTTGTAGGCGAGAGCCTCGGCGTTGATGGCGTTGGAGCCCGACGACGTACCGATCGTGATGGTCTGCCCGGCGACGTTCGCCTGCTTGACGAGGTCCTGCGCCTTGGTGAGGTCGGGCTCGAGCGCGGGCAGCGCGTCGTAGCCGGCCTTGAAGACGTCCTGGGAGTAGCCCCACGTGCCCTGCGCCTCGAGCGCGTGCGGGATGAGCGCGGCGCCCTTCCACAGCGTGCTGATGATGCCCTTGCGGTCCAGGGCGTACGAGATCGCCTGGCGCACACGGGGATCCGCGAGCGGGCCCTTGGTCGCGCTGACGACCATGGCGTCGGTGGCGTACGGCGGGCCCTGGTAGACCTTCACGTCCGAGCTCGAGCGCAGCTGGCCGAGGGTGGCGAGCGGGTTGGCGAGGTAGGTGCCCGAGATGGTGCCGGTCTGCAGGCCGGCGGTGAGCGCGGCGTCGTCGGAGACGCCGATGAGCGTGAGCTTGGAGATCTTCGGCTTCGGGAGGCTCGAGTCCCAGTAGTCGGTGTTCGGTACGACGACGACGCCCGAGCCGGTCTTCCACGAATCGAGCTTGAACGGGCCGGAGCACATCGTGCCGCCCTGCACCGTGCCGAACTTGTCGCCTGCCTTCTCGACGAACGACTTCTTCACCACCATGCCCGGGGTCGCGGAGAGCTCGCCCTGCAGCCACTGGTCGGGCTCGGTGAGAAGGATCTCGACGGTCGAGGAGTCCTTCGCGCTGATCGACTTCACCCGGCTGAAGACGCTCGCGTAGTAGCCGATGCCCTTCGGGTCGGCGGCGCGCTGCAGGCTGAACACGACGTCGTCGGCGGTGACGGGCGACCCGTCCCAGAACTTCGCGCCGGGCTGGATGACGAAGTCCAGCGTCGTCGGGTTCACGGTCGTGAGCTTGGTGAGGCCGGGGCCGATGGTCATGTCGGGCGCCTGGCGCAGCAGCGAGTCGCACAGGATCGAGTCGACGGTGTTCTCGGGGTAGTCGAACGCCTGGATCGGGTCGAGCGTCTGCGTCTCGCGGTAGAGCGCCCAGGTGAGCGCACCGGCGTCGCCCGTCGCAGCCGGCGTCATGATCGTGAAGTCGTCGGTGGGGACCGACGCCGAGCCCGAGTCGGTGGGCGGCGGCGCGCCGGTGCAGGCGGCGAGCGCGAGCGAGGCTGCGGTGATGCCGAGCACGACGTGGGACCGGACCATGGCGTTCCTCCTGGGGTGGTGGCGCGCCACACCCTAGGGGTCCGCCCCACGGCTTCGGGCGCCCCCGCGCCGCCGTGACGCACTCGTAGTGAAACGGCTGCCACGCCCGCCCGAGACCGCCCGCACCTCCTCCCCCAGAGCGTGGTCCTGGTCGGTTGCGAGCTTCCCGACGCCAGGAGGTGGCAGCTGACCACGGCCACGCGAGGAACTGCCGGACGACTGGGGGTTCCAGGGTCTTCCCCGGCTGAGGTGATGAGTGATATATCTGTGCCGTGGTCGCCGCTGTCGTCGAGTCCGGAGCCGAGTCGGGGCTGCTCTCCGACCAGGCCTACCGGCAGATCCGCGACCTCATCGTCACCCTCGACCTGCCCCCGGGCGCCGTGGTCAGCGAGGCTGACCTCATGGCCCGGCTCGGCATGGGTCGGACGCCGATCCGCGAGGCGCTGCGGTTCCTGTCGCGCGAGCGGCTCGTCGAGGTCTACCCCCGCCGCGGGATCTTCGTAGCCGGCGTCGACCCCCGCGAGCTCACCGCCCTGTCCGAGGCGCGCGCCGCGCTCGAGCCCGCCGCCGCGCGGCTCGCGGCCGGTCGCCTCACCGCCGACGACCACGTCGTCCTCGACGAGCTGCTCGCCGAGCTCGACGGCCTCGGCCGCATCCCCGACGAGCGCGCCCTCATCGGCCTCGACCAGCGGCTGCACCGGTTCATCTACCGCGCCTGCCGCAACGCCTTCCTCGAGGGCTCGCTCGAGGAGTACTACACCCACGCGCTGCGCATCTGGTTCCTCGCGCTCGACCGGCTCGACCACCTCGGCGACGCCGTCGGCGAGCACCGGGCGATCCTGCAGGCGATCCGCGACGGCGACGCCGACCTCGCGGCGCAGAGCATGTCCGACCACATCGACGGCTTCGAGGCCTCGATCCGCCAGGCCCTCTAGTCCAGCCCAGCCCAGCCAGCCCAGCCCAGCCAGACCTACTGCACCACCGACCGCGCGACCGCCGCACGGTCGACCTCGAAAGGGAGAACGATGAGCCTTCCGTCCCAGGCGAAGTGCGTCGTCATCGGCGCCGGCATCGTCGGCAACAGCCTCGCCTACCACCTGGCCCGGCTGGGGTGGCGCGACATCGTGCAGGTCGACAAGGGGCCGCTCCCCAACCCCGGCGGGTCCACCGGCCACGCCTCGAACTTCATCTTCCCGGTCGACCACTCCAAGGAGATGGCGCACCTGACCGCGGAGAGCATGGCGCAGTACAAGGAGATGGGCGTCTTCACCGAGTGCGGCGGCATCGAGGTCGCGCGCACCCCGGAGCGCATGCAGGAGCTCAACCGCCGCATGACCTCGGCGAAGTCGTGGGGCATCGACTCGAAGCTCGTGACCCCCGACGAGGTCAAGGAGCTCGTCCCCTACATCGACGAGAGCGTGATCCTCGGCGGCTTCTACACGCCCACCGTCGGCGTCGTCGACTCGCTGCGCGCCGGCACGATCATGCGCGAGCGCGCTCAGGAGCTGAACGCCCTCACCGTCTCCCCCAACACCGAGGTGCTCGGCATCGACGTCGAGGACGGCGTCGTGAAGCGCGTCCGCACCGACAAGGGCGACATCGAGACCGAGTACGTCGTCATCGCGTGCGGCTGCTGGAGCCCGCGGATCGCCGCCATGGCCGGCGCCCGCATCCCGCTGACCCCCGCCGTCCACCAGATGAAGGACATCGGCCCCGTGCCGTTCTTCAAGGACAGCAAGGGCGACATCGAGTGGCCGATCGTGCGCGACATGGACACGTTCATGTACGAGCGCCAGCACGGCACCGGCCTGGAGATCGGCTCCTACGCCCACCGCGCGATCCTCTACTTCCCCGAGGAGCTGCCCTCGATCGCCGAGGCGGCGCTCTCGCCCACGGAGTTCCCCTTCACCCAGGACGACTTCGACCTGCAGGACGAGCACGCCCTCGAGCTCATGCCCGACATCGTCGGCGACGAGACCATCGGCGAGAAGTACGCGATCAACGGCATCCTGTCGCTCACGCCCGACGGCATGCCCGTCCTCGGCGAGACCCCCGAGGTGAAGAACCTCTGGTCCTGCGCCGCGGTGTGGATCAAGGAGGGCCCCGGCACCGGCAAGTCGGTCGCCGAGTGGATGGTGCTCGGCGAGAGCGAGATCGACCTGCACGCCAGCGACATCGCCCGCTTCCACGAGCACCACAAGACGTGGGACCACGTCCGCAGCCGGACCGGCGAGGGCTTCATCAAGACCTACGGCATCATCCACCCGAACGAGCAGTGGGCCGGCAACCGCAACATCCGCCTCTCGCCGTACTACGAGCAGGAGAAGGCCCTCGGCGCCGTCTTCTACGAGACGGTCGGCTGGGAGCGCCCCTGGTGGTACGAGAGCAACGCGGGCCTCGTCGAGAAGTTCGGCGACGCCGTGATGCCGCGCACCGGCGAGTGGGAGGCGCGCTGGTGGTCGCCCATCATCAACGCCGAGCACCTGCAGATGCGTGAGACCGCGGGCATCGTCGACCTCACCGCGTTCGCGATCTTCGACATCGTCGGCCCTGGAGCGCTCGCGTCGGTGCAGCAGATCGCCGTGCGCCAGATGGACGTCGCGGTCGGTCGCGTCGTCTACACGCCGATCCTCGGCATCAACGGCGGGTTCAAGTCCGACCTCACGATCATGCGCCTGACCAAGGACCACTTCCGCGTCGTGACCGGTGGCGCGCACGGCATGGCCGACCTCAAGTGGTTCGGCGACCACCTCGCCGAGGGCGCGTCGATCGTCGACCTCACCTCGTCGTGGACCACGCTGGGCATCTGGGGCCCGAAGGCCCGCGAGATCATGCAGTCGCTGACCAACGACGACCTCTCCAACGAGGCCTTCAAGTTCAGCACCTGCCGCACGATCGACATCGGCACCATCCGGGTGCTCGCCAGCCGCATCTCCTACGTCGGCGACCTCGGCTGGGAGCTCTACGTCCCGTTCGAGCAGGGCGCGAAGCTCTGGGACTACGTCTGGAACGCGGGCCAGCCCCACGACCTGATCCCCGTCGGCATCGGCGTCTACGGCACCACCGGCCGCATCGAGAAGGGCTACCGCGCGTACGGCGCCGAGCTCGAGACCGAGTACAACTCGGTCGAGGCCGGCATGGTGACGCCGAAGGTGAAGGACGCCGACTTCGTCGGCAAGGCCGCTCTGCTCGCGCAGCGCGAGACCGACCCCGTCACCATCATGAGCCTGCTCACGATCGACGACCCGACGTCGTCGACCGGCGAGAAGCGCTACCCGATGGGTCGCGAGCCGATCCTCACCGCCGACGGCGGACCCATCACCGACGCGCACGGCCGCCGCTCCTACGTCACGAGCGCCGGCTCCGGCCCGTCGATCGGCAAGCACATCCTCATGTCCTACCTGCCTCCGGAGTACGCGGCCCCCGGCACCAAGCTCAAGGTCGAGTACCTCGGCGAGCAGTACCCCGTCACCGTCGAGGGCCCGGGTGCGGTCTTCGACCCCAGCAACGAGCGGATCCTCGGCTGATGCACATCGCAGTCTGCGCGAAGCGCATCCCCCTCTCGGGCGGTCGGTGGGTCCTCACCCCCGACTCCACCGAGATCGACACCAGCGGCCCGTCCATGGGCTTCACGCTCTCCCCTCACGAGGAGTGCGCCGCCGAGGCCGCCGTGCAGCTCGTCGAGCAGTACGGCGGGTCCTCGACCGTCCTCACCGTCGGCGTGCCCGACTCCGAGACCGAGCTCCGCTCGCTGCTCGCCGTCGGCATCGACCGCGGCGTGCTCGTCGAGACCGACGGTCGCGAGTGGGACCCGCAGGCCACGGCCGCGGTGCTCACCGAGCAGATCAAGAAGGGCACGCCCGAGGGCGATGCCTACGAGCTCGTGATCTGCGGCACCGAGGCCGGCGACACCGCCGACTACCAGGTGCCCGTGCGGATCGCGCACGCGCTCGGCTGGCCGGTCGTCACGAACGTCAAGGGCCTCTCGATCACCGACGGCGTCGCGCGCTGCGAGCGCGCGGTCGGGTCGGCGCGCGAGGTCTACGAGGTGCCGCTGCCCGCGGTGATCTCGGTCAAGGACGGCGTGAACATCCCGCGCTACCCGTCGGTGCCCGGCCGCATCAAGGCGCGCAAGAAGCCGGTCGACGTCGTCGCCGGCGAGCGCCCGGATCCGAAGCTGGAGAAGACGCGTCTCGACCTCGTCGAGGAGGAGACGCGCAGCGCCGAGGTGCTCGGCACCGGCCCGGAGGCTGTGCCCGCGCTCGTCGAGATCTTCAAGAAGATCGGGGTGATCTGATGACCGTCCTCGTCATCGCCGACGTCGACCGCGGGGTCCTCGACCCCACCACGCTGCAGGCAATCACCGCGGCGCGCGCGCTCGACCCGCAGGTCGACGTGCTCGTCGCCGGTGCCGACGGCGCCGGGGTGGCGGGAGAGCTCGCGGCGTACGGCGCCTCGACCGTCCACGTCGCCACGGGCGACGCGTTCTCGGACTACGCGCCGCAGGCGGCGGCCCGTGCGGCCGTCGAGCTGATCGGCTCGCTCTCGCCGAAGGCGGTCATCGCCGTCGGCACGCCGCGGGGCAACGAGGTGCTGGCCCACGTGGCCGCCATCCTCGACGTCCCGTTCGCGGCCGAGTGCGCTCAGATCACCTTGGGCGACGGCTCGCACGCCATCGTCCGCAACCGCTGGGGCGGCAACGTCCTGGAGACCTCCACGGTGCACAGCGACCTGCTGGTCGCGTCGTACACCGCGCACACGGTGAAGGCCGAGCCCGCTGCGGGCGCCGGCACCGTGGTCGAGTTCTCCCCGGCGCTCTCACCCGCCGACACGGTCGTCCGCGTGGTCGACCGCGCGGGCGAGGCGGCGTCGGGCGTCGGTCTCGCGGAGGCCCGAGTGATCGTCTCGGGCGGTCGCGGGGTGGGCAGCGCCGAGGGCTTCGCGCCGCTCGACGAGCTCGCCGAGCTGCTCGGCGGCGCCGTGGGCTGCTCGCGCGTGGTCACCAGCAACGGCTGGCGCCCGCACGCCGAGCAGGTCGGCCAGACCGGCACCAAGGTCGCTCCCGACCTCTACATCGCGGCCGGCATCAGCGGTGCCACCCAGCACATCGCCGGCATGCGCACGAGCAAGACCATCGTCGCCATCAACACCGACAAGGACGCCCCGATCATGGGGTACGCCCACTACGCGATCGTCGGCGACGTCTCCACCATCCTGCCTGCCCTCGTGGCCGCCACCCGCGCGGCGAAGGAGTAACAACAGTGCTCTCCGACATCGAGATCGCCCAGGGCGCCACGCTCGAGCGCATCGGCAAGATCGCCGACAAGCTCGGCATCCCGGACGACGCCGTCGACCCCTACGGCCACTACAAGGCCAAGGTCAGCCTCGACTGGCTCGACAGCCAGCCGGTGCGCGACGGGTCCAACCTCATCCTCGTCACGGCGATCTCCCCCACCCCCGCGGGCGAGGGCAAGACCACCACGACCGTCGGCCTCGGCGACGGTCTGCGCCGCATCGGCAAGGACGCCATGATCTGCCTGCGCGAGCCCTCGCTCGGGCCGGTCTTCGGCATGAAGGGCGGAGCGGCCGGCGGCGGCTACGCGCAGGTGGTGCCGATGGAGGACATCAACCTCCACTTCACCGGCGACTTCGGCGCGATCCAGCTCGCCAACAACCTGCTCGCCGCGCTGATCGACAACCACGTCCACCACGGCAACGAGCTCGGCATCGACGTACGCCGGATCACGTGGAAGCGCGTCGTGGATCTCAACGACCGCGCCCTGCGCGACATCACGGTCGCGCTCGGCGGGCCGGGCAACGGCTACCCGCGCGAGGACGGCTTCGACATCGTCGTGGCGTCGGAGGTCATGGCGATCTTCTGCCTCGCGACCTCGCTCGAGGACCTCAAGCGCCGCCTGGGCAACATCGTCGTGGGCTACACCCGCGAGAAGAAGCCGATCACCGCGCGCGACCTCAAGGCCGAGGGCTCGATGGCCGTCCTGCTCAAGGACGCCTTCCGCCCCAACCTCGTGCAGACCCTCGAGGGCACCCCCGCGTTCGTGCACGGCGGCCCGTTCGCCAACATCGCGCACGGCTGCAACAGCGTCACCGCAACCGATCTGGCGCTTCGCATGGCGGATTATGTCGTCACCGAGGCCGGCTTCGGCGCCGACCTGGGTGCGGAGAAGTTCGTCGACATCAAGTGCCGCAAGTCGGGCCTGCGCCCGAAGGCGGCCGTGATCGTCGCGACCGTGCGCGCGCTCAAGCACCACGGTGGCGTCGCGCTGGCCGACATGGGCACCGAGGACCTCGACGCCGTGCGTCGCGGGTTCGCCAACCTCGAGAAGCACATCGCGAACGTCACCGGCGTCTACGGCATCCGCACCGTGGTCGGCATCAACCGGTTCGGCAGCGACACCGATGCCGAGCTCGCGCTCGTGCAGGAGCTGGTCGAGAAGGCCGGCGCCACCGCGGTCGTCGCCACCCACTTCGCCAACGGCGGTGCGGGCGCGGAGGACCTCGCCCGCGCGGTCGTCGCGGCGTGCGAGGAGCCGACCGAGCTGACCTTCACCTACCCCGACGAGCTCTCGCTCTGGGACAAGATGGTCGCGGTGACGAGCAAGGTCTACGGCGCGTCCGAGGTCACCGCGACCGCGGCGGTCAAGGCCCGCATCCAGGAGCTGCAGGACTCCGGCTACGGCTCGTTCCCGGTGTGCGTGGCCAAGACGCAGTACTCCTTCTCGACCGACGCCGCCCTGCGCGGCGCCCCGACCGGCCACGCGGTGAACATCCGCGAGGTCCGGCTCTCGGCGGGTGCGGAGTTCGTCGTCATGGTCTGCGGCGACGTCATGACGATGCCGGGCCTGCCCAAGGTGCCGGCGTCGGTCCACATCGACCTCGTCGACGGCAAGGTCGTCGGCCTCTCCTGAGGCCTCTCGACATGAGCAGCCCCCTCCGCGTCATGGTGACCGCGGGCGCGTCCGGCATCGGTGCCGCGATCGCGTCCCGGTTCGCCGCGGAGGGGGCTCTCGTGTCGGTGCTCGACGCCGATCCCGCTGCGGTGTCGGCGGTGTCGGGGATGCACGCGGTGGCGGGCGACTGCAGTTCCGCGTCCGTCGTCGACTCGTGGTTCGACGAGCGCCTCGCGGAGTGGGGCGGGCTCGATGTCCTGGTGAACAACGCCGGCATCGCCGGTCCGACGGCGTACGTCGAGGACATCTCCCCCGACGCGTGGCGCCAGACCCTCGCGGTCGGGCTCGACAGCCACTTCCTCACCTCACGTCGCGCTGCGGCCGTGATGAAGGTGCAGGGCTCCGGCTCGATCGTCGCGATCTCCTCGACCGCCGGCCTCTACGGCTACGGCATGCGCTCCCCGTACGCCGCGGCGAAGTGGGCCGTCATCGGCCTGGTGAAGTCGCTGGCGATCGAGCTCGGGCCCTTCGGCGTACGCGTCAACGCGATCTGCCCCGGCTCGGTCGACGGACCGCGCATGCGCGGCGTCATCGCGCGCGAGGCCGAGGGCCGCGGGGTCGACGCCGCGGTGGTCGAGGCGGAGTACGTGCAAGGCCAGTCGATCCACCGCTTCGTGCAAGCCAGCGAGATCGCCGACATGGCCTGGTTCCTCGCCTCCCCCGAGGCGAACATGGTCACCGGCCAGGCCATCGCGGTGGCCTTCGACCGCCGCTACGGCGCGCTCAAGCGGCTCGGCGCGACCGCGCTGCCGGTCTGGGGCGTCATCGCGGGCAAGGCGCTGGCGGTGATCACCACGGTGTTCGAACGGCACGGAC
>JBGAJT010000120.1:0-9734 GCA_044224785.1 Candidatus Nanopelagicales bacterium
GGCTACTACAACGAGCGAGACAGCGAGAGGGCCTGGAGAGCGTCGCGGATGCGCTGAAGAATGCCGCCGATGTGCCGATAGCGTGCGCCGCGAGATGGTTGTCATGGCATGAGGGAATCGCTGGCGATGACGGGGGCAACACGTGTCTAACGCGATAGCGGCGAGGGCGTCGGCAGTGGTCGCGGGGTGCGCATACCTGTTCTGCGTGCTCGTCTTGGTCGCGGGTTGGTTCGTTGTGGTCAACGCCAACGAGGACAGTTGCCTTCTCGCCGACGACGCCTACAACGCTTCCGGGGATCGGATCGTTGACCAGGGCGTGCCCAGTTGGTCGTGGCTGCCCCTAGGGCAAAGTTGCACCTACGAGCTCCGTGTCATCGACCGTGACGGTGCACACCGGCAAGAGACGCATGTTGACCCACCGTCGCCATTTGTCACGACGACCGTGGTACTCCTGGTCGCCGCGCCGATGCTCACCTGGTCGGCGTGGAAGCTTGGACGTCGTCGCGGACCCGGATCTGGCAACGGTTAGGTGCCGATAGCGGGCCGCTCCGGGGCATGCCTAAGTGCCGTTACGCCTCGCCCGACCGGTCGGGTGGCCACTGGCAGCTAGGGCAACGGAGCGAGATCGACGTTGACCGCGAACGCCCCGTCTGGATCTGGTCCGAGGCCGGCGCATCCGGCGGTCCGGCCGAACCCACCGCCGACGACGAGCTGCTGCCCGGTCCTGGCCACTACGGCGCCGTCAGGGCGCGTGACCTCGATGACATCGCCCACTAGGCGTGCTGAGTAGCCGGCCGGCCAAACGAGACCCCCGGCCGCGATCTCGCCGTGCGCGGTCTTGAGGTAGAGGCATCCGTCGCCCGTGGCCGTCAGCAGGCCTTCGACGCGAGCCAGCATCGCCGGGTCACCCGGCTTCCAGCTCGACGTTGGGATGGCGATGGCCGCAGGAGCCGTCGAAGGAGGCGGCGCGACGTCGCGGTTGCGAAGCAAGGCCCCGCCCGCGATCGTGACGGCGCAGACGGCGACAATCGCACCAGCCACAAGGGTCAGTCGGCGGGTCCGCGCTCGACGACCGCGTCCGATGATGTAGTCGATGTCGAGACTCTCCGCCGGGCGGTCATGACCTGTCTGGTCGAAGAGGCGCTGCAGGTCGACGCTCATGGCTTTGCCTCCATCGTCGTGCCCGAGTGGGTCCGAGTGGGCCTCGTCCAGCTGCGCCCGGAGAGCCTCAACGCCTCGAGACAGGCGGCTCTTGACCGTGCCGGACGGGAGATCCATGGCCCGCGCGATCTCGTCAACCGTCAGGTCATCGGTGTAGCGGAGCACAAGAACCGCACGCTGCTGTGCCGGCAAGTTCGCCAGTGCCTTGTTCAGGGGAGCGTCTTGCCCTTCGATCCGTTCGAGGTCCCGAGCCGCCGACGGGTCGTCCCGCTCGGGCACGTCGGCCCTTACGGACACGCGCCGCCACGGACGCCTCGTGTCGTCGATGAACTTGTGCACGAGGACGCGATTTGCGTAGGCATCGACATTGCTTCCGCGCGCGACTCGCGGCCAAGACTTGTAGACCGCGATGAGCGCTTCCTGGACCAAGTCATCCGCAGCGTCCCAATCCCCGCAGAGCAGGTACGCCTTGCGACGGAGGCCGGGGGCACGCGCTGCCACCCACTGGCGAAAGCCAGCCTCATCGGCGGACGGCCTGCTGCCGGGCCGCTCGCTCGCTGTGGTCAAGACGCTGCCCCCTTGCGGATCAACCTACTTCGCCCCGTAAGCGTGCTGGGCGCCGCTCTTCGTTCCATGCCTCGATGAGGTCCGGCAGGGCGAGGGGACGTATGTGCCGTTCGCGCTCGCATTGCCTCCGATGACCGGGCAGGATCGCTCGCGTGCATGCGGGGGACCTCACGACGGTGGACGTCGTGCTGGTGTTCTGCGTGGCCGTCGCGTTCGGCGCTACCTGGCTGCTGCTCTGGCGCAGGTGCTTCCCGGAGTTCCGAGCTCGTTTGAACTCGCGAGGTCTGTTCTTCCTCGTCGGAGTCCCGCTCGTGGCGTTCCGTGCCGATAGCTGGCGCGCAGCCTTCGGGCTGCTGGCCCTGATCTTGATCAGCGGCTGGATCAGCAGCCGGGGACGCGTTGAGCGATTCTTCCCGCGTCGGTGGTTCTACCCCACGGGGCAAGGACCGAGCTGGCTGTCCTGGATCGAGATCACAGCCTTCTTCGTGCTGCTGGCGGCAGGCGTGCTCATTGGCTATCGCTGGGCGACGTAGCGAGCCGATGTGCCGTTCGCGCTCGCTTCTTGAGTGCGGTCCGGCAGGATCGCCAGCATGGAACGGTGGACGTACGTGCCGCGTCCAAGCGCCGTGATCCTTGATCGCGCCGCAGCCTCGTGCGTGCTCGTTGCCGGGTCCGCGCTGCTTCTGGCTGCTTGCACTGGCGCTTCGGCACCTGCTGATACCGCGTCGTTTAGCGCCATGGCCGCGTGCCAGCACGCCGCCGCGCCCGGGGCGACGGTTTCGCATGCCTACCCCGCAACCGTCGAGCAGGTCAGATCGCGCCGCCACTCCGAAGGCGGGACACCTCCCACGGCAGGCAAGTCACCAGTGGACGGCCTCACTGACTGGACAGGGCTTACAGCTCAATCCCCGGCCGCGTGGTGCGCCATCAAGGCGGGAGACCGTGGCTACGAGATCACCGCGGTCGCGCCTGGAGCGCGCATGGTCACGTTCGTCACCTCGGCGGAGCCGCTCGACCCGGGGCCCAACGGGCCAGCTTTCCCGTAACGCGCAGTGGTGCCGATAGTGCTCGTCGCGCCGAGTCGCATCACGTCGGTAGGGCTGTCTCCCGGGCGGGCTAGGTTCTCCGCGTGACCGCGACCCCCGAGATGCTGTCGATCGACGAGGTGCGGGCGGTCGTGCTGCGGGCGCAGGGGCTGGTGCCCGGCGTGCTGCCGCTGAAGCCGGCGCAGGCGGGCAGGGCGTCGATGGCGCGGCGCACGTCGGTGGTCGACGCGATGCTGCGGCTGCTCGGGGCGGTGCAGCTCGACACGGTGAGCGTGCTCGCGCGCAGCCACGAACTCGTCGCCTACTCGCGGCTCGGCGCGGTCGGCCGCGACGCCGTCGACACGGCGTACTGGGGCGGTGGCAAGGACCTCGCGCACCCCGACGGCGCGACCACGTTCGAGTACTGGTCGCACGCCGCGTCGATCCTGCCGATCGAGGAGTGGCCGCTCTTCGCCTTCCGCCGTCGCGCCTACGCGCGCCGCGGCTTCCACTGGCACAAGGAGCCCACCAAGGAGATCGCGCGGGTCCGGAAGCTGCTGCGCAACGAGGGCCCGCTCACCACCACCCAGATGGGCGGCGCGAAGAAGGGCGACCAGTGGTGGGACTGGAGCGACACCAAGGTCGCCGTGGAGTGGCTGCTCTTCCTCGGTGAGGTCGTGTGCGTGCGCCGGGTCGGCTGGCGCCGCGTCTACGACCTCGCCGAGCGCGCGGTGCCCGACGAGCTGCGCACCGCGCCGCGCGGCGAGCGGTGGGTCGACGAGGAGGGTGTGGGCGGGCCGACCGACGACGCCTGCCTGCGCGCGCTGCTCGAGCGCTCCGTGCGCGTGATGGGTGTCGGCACGTTCGCCGACGTCGTCGACGTGCACCGGCTCGGTCCGTCGGTGGTCCTCACCCGCCCGATGCTCGAGGCGCTGCTCGACGACCTCGTCGCCGATGGGCGCGTCGTCCGCGTCGACGTCGAGGGCTGGGAGTCGACGGCGTACGCCGATCCCGCCGCGCTCGCCGACCTCGCGCCCGCTCGCTCGCGCACGACGCTGCTGTCGCCGTTCGACTCCCTCGTGTGGCACCGCGGTCGCACGGCGCGGCTGTTCGACTTCGACTACCAGATGGAGCTCTACGTCCCGCAGCACAAGCGGGTGCACGGCTACTACACGATGCCGGTGCTGCACGGCGGTCGCCTCGTGTCGCGCGTCGACCCCAAGCGCGAGAAGGGTGTCCTGCACGCGCGGCAGGTCACCTTCGAGACCGGTCGGCGCGGGGGAGTCCCGGCGTCGGCGGTCAACGGCACGGCCGCTGCGCTGCGCGAGGCGGCGTCGTGGGTCGCGTGCGACGAGATCCGCGTCGACCGCGTCGTGCCCGAGACCGCGGCGGGGGCGCTGCACTCGGCGCTGCACGGCTGACGCCTACGATCGCCGCATGGCCCGCAGCTTCGAGACGACGTTCGACGTCGACGCCCCGCCGTCGCAGGTCTGGTTCGTGTCGACCGACGTCGAGCGGATGCCCGACTGGTCCACCTCGATGACCAACGTGGTGCTCGAGCCGAAAGGCCCGCTCGCCCTCGGCTCGACCGCACGCATCACCCAGCCCAAGCTGTCGACCGCGACCTGGACCGTCACCGAGATCGTCCCCGGCGAGTCGTGGACGTGGGAGACGAGCGCCTCGGGCGCGCGCACCATCGCGACGCACACGGTCGTCCCGCGCGAGGGCGGCCTGTCCACCGTCACCCTCTCCGTGCGGATGGAGGGCGCCACCGCGGCCGCGGTCTGGCTGATGGCCGGCAAGCTCGTCCGCAGCTACGTCACCGCCGAGGCCCACGGCCTCAAGACTGAGTGCGAGCGCCGCCACCGCTGACGTCGCAGCGCCGCTCCCTCCCGTCTCCCCACCCCACGACGTCACTGGTCGAACGCACGGAGAACCGCCTGGAATCCGTGCGTCGGAGGTGTGACGTCGGGGGATGCGTGCGCTCGGCCAGTGACGTCGCGGTGGGCGGCAGGTCAGTCCGCCGCCGCGGCGAGGGTGCGGGCGAGGGCGATCTGGTCGGCGAGGACGGTGAGCTGCTCGTCGAGGGACCAGGCGAGCGTCGCGTCGCCGACGGTGATCTCGGTGAAGGCCCAGCCGGGGACGTCGGCGGCGTCCCAGCCCAGCACGAGCGCGGTCCTCGTCTCCTCCGCGATCCGCAGACCGGCCTCCGCGAGGTCGCCGTGCGCGACGTCGACGTACAGCTGGAACGCGTTCGTGTGCGGCGGGTCGGGGTTCACGCGTACGCCGTCCAGCGCCGCGAGCCCCGCGGCGAGCTCGCGCGCCCGCTCGGCGTACGCCGGCATCAGCGGCAGCCGACGCCGCAGCCCGTCGCGAGCACCCACGGCGTAGGGCAGCAGCACGAACAGGTTCCCGCCGTGACGGCGCTGCCAGCGGCGCGCCTCGGCCACGAGGTCGGCCGGCCCGGCGAGGACCGCGCCGGCCATGCCGCCGAGGCCCTTGTAGAACGACACGTAGACCGAGTCGGCGAGAGCGCAGACCTCGGCGAGGCTGTGGCCGAGGTGGTCGGTGCTCTCCCACAGCCGCGCGCCGTCGAGGTGCAGCGGTACGCCGCGAGCCCGCACCGCCGCGCTGAACGCGACCAGCTCGTCCCACGTCGGCAGCAGGTAGCCGGCGTCGCGCAGCGGCAGCTCGAGCGTCACCGCGGCGAGCGGACCGGCGAGCGCGTCGAGGTCGGCGACGGTGGGCTGGCGCGGCTCGCTGGTGAGGCGCTGCAGCCGGAGGCCATGGAGCTCCGGCAGGGCGTCGAGCTCGTGCACGACCAGGTGCGAGAGACCGTGCACCGCGACGGCCTCGGTCGACGAGCGGTCCGCCCACGACCGCAGCGCGGCCTGCTGGGCCATGATCCCGCTCGGCATGAGGACGGCGGCCTCCTGGCCGAGCAGCTCGGCGACCTCGCGCTCGAGCGCCTCGACCTCGCCGCCCTCGCCGTACCGGTCGAGGTCCTCCTCCGTCGTCGCGGCCGCGAGCTCGGCGAGCCAGGCCGAGGGTGCGATGTCGCCGTGCCCCAGGAGGAACCGGGTGGCGCCGCGGCGGGCGGCCGTACGTCGCGCGCGGGCCTCCTCGGCCGTCGGCCCGACCGGAGCCGCTGCCGTCGTCGGGTCCTCGACGACGGGGTCGTCGGTCATCGAGCCAGGTCCTCGCGCAGGATGCTGCCGACCCACGTGTCGACGAGCACCCCGCGGTGCTTCGCACCGCGTCGCAGCGTCCCCTCGACGGTGTAGCCGGCCTTCTCCGCCACTCGCCGCGACGCCTCGTTGCCGACCACGGCGTACCAGGACAGCATCGCGAGGTCGAGCTCGTGGACGGCCCACGACGTCGCGAGGACGGCGGCGCGCGTCATGAGGCCGCGCCCCCGGCCCTCCGGCCGCATCCAGTAGCCGATCTCCGCGCGGCCGCCCGGGTCGAGGCCGACCTCCACGCCGTGCAGCCCGAGCAGCCCGAGCAGCTCGTCGGGCTGCGCGGCGTCGCAGACGGCGAACACGGCGTCGGTGCCGTCCGACCAGCCCTCGTCGGCGATCTGGAGGATCTTGTCGAGGTCCTCGTCGCGGTACGGGGAGGGGACGACGGTGTAGCGGACCACCTCGGGGTCGGTCGCGCCGGCGATGATCGCCGGGCCGTCGGAGCGGCGCGGCGCCCGCAGCAGGACCGTGCCGTCGGTCAGGTCGCGGCGGGGCGGGAAGCCGGTGGTGGCGGCGACGGGCACGTCCGCGGGGGTGGGATCGTCCATGGCCGAACCCAACCAGCCGCCGTACGCCGCTGACCAGCGGATTCACCCGGGGCCGGAACTCGGTGTCCTCTCCGGGCGTCGGGCTGGGTAGGTCCGTGACCGAATGGTTACCATGACCCGGGTGCGGGGGAGTTCCCCGCCGCTGCGGGCTGCCCGCCCGCGCACGTTGACCGCCGAAGGACGTTGCCCTCGTGTCGATCCTCGACAAGATCCTCCGCGCCGGCGAAGGCCGCGAGCTCAAGAAGCTCGAGTCGATCGCCCGCCAGGTGAACGCGCTCGAGGAGGACTTCGTCGACCTGACCGACGACGAGCTCCGCGCGAAGACCGCCGAGTACCAGGAGCGCTACCGCGAGGGCGAGTCCCTCGACGCGCTGCTCCCCGAGGCGTTCGCCACCGTGCGGGAGGCGGCCAAGCGCACCCTCGGCCAGCGCCACTACGACGTCCAGATCATGGGCGGCGCCGCGCTGCACCGCGGCAACATCGCGGAGATGAAGACCGGTGAGGGCAAGACTCTCGTCGCCACGCTCCCGTCCTACCTCAACGCCCTGTCGGGCGACGGCGTCCACGTCGTCACCGTCAACGACTACCTCGCCGAGCGCGACTCGGAGTGGATGGGACGCGTCCACCGCTTCCTCGGCCTCTCCGTCGGCGTGATCCTCGCGAACATGGACCCGCCCACGCGTCGCCAGCAGTACGGCTGCGACATCACCTACGGCACCAACAACGAGTTCGGCTTCGACTACCTGCGCGACAACATGGCGTGGTCGATCGAGGAGCGCGTGCAGCGCGGCCACAACTTCGCGGTCGTCGACGAGACCGACTCGATCCTCATCGACGAGGCGCGCACGCCGCTCATCATCAGCGGCCCCGCCGACGCCGCCACCAAGTGGTACTCCGAGTTCGCCAAGCTCGTCCCGCGGCTCAAGCGCGGCGACGAGGACAAGGGCATCCCCGGCGACTACGAGGTCGACGAGAAGAAGCGCACCGTCGGCATCCTCGAGGCCGGTGTCGAGAAGGTCGAGGACTGGCTCGGCATCGACAACCTCTACGAGTCGGTCAACACCCCGCTCGTGGGCTACCTCAACAACGCGCTGAAGGCCAAGGAGCTGTTCAAGCTCGACAAGGACTACGTCGTCATGAACGGCGAGGTGCTCATCGTCGACGAGCACACCGGCCGCATCCTCGCCGGCCGCCGCTACAACGAGGGCATGCACCAGGCGATCGAGGCCAAGGAGGGGGTGGAGATCAAGCAGGAGAACCAGACCCTGGCCACGATCACCCTCCAGAACTACTTCCGCCTCTACAGCAAGCTCTCCGGCATGACCGGTACGGCGATGACCGAGGCCGCGGAGTTCGACCAGATCTACAAGCTCGGCGTCATCCCGATCCCGACCAACCGTGCGCTCGCGCGCGCCGACGAGCCCGACCTCGTCTACCGCACCGAGGACGCCAAGCTCAGCGCCGTCATCGACGACCTCGAGCAGCGTCACTCCAAGGGCCAGCCCGTCCTCGTCGGCACGACGAGCGTCGAGAAGTCCGAGCACCTGTCCGCGCTGCTGCGCAAGCGCGGCGTGCCGCACGAGGTCCTCAACGCCAAGCAGCACGAGCGCGAGGCCGCGATCGTCGCGCAGGCCGGTCGCAAGGGCGCGGTCACGGTCGCGACGAACATGGCCGGTCGAGGCACCGACATCATGCTCGGCGGCAACACCGAGTACCTCGCGGCCGCCGAGCTCGCGCAGCGCGAGCTCAGCCCGGTCGACACCCCCGAGGAGTACGAGGCCGAGTGGCCTGCGGCCCTCGAGCGCGCGAAGAAGTCGGTTGCGGCCGAGCACGAGGAGGTCGTCAGCCTCGGCGGCCTCTACGTCCTGGGCACCGAGCGGCACGAGTCGCGGCGTATCGACAACCAGCTGCGCGGTCGTTCCGGCCGCCAGGGCGACCCGGGCGAGTCGCGGTTCTACCTCTCGCTCGAGGACGACCTGATGCGCCTGTTCAAGGGCGACATCGTCGACTCGTTCCTGCGCCGCTTCAACGTCCCCGACGACGTGCCGATCGAGGCGAAGATGGTCACCAACGCCATCCGCTCGGCGCAGACCCAGGTCGAGGCGCAGAACTTCGAGATCCGCAAGAACGTCCTCAAGTACGACGAGGTCATGAACCGCCAGCGCGTCGTCATCTACGAGGAGCGCCGTCGCGTCCTCGAGGGCGAGGACCTGCACGAGCAGGTGCGCGGCTTCCTCGACGACACCGTGCGCGCCTACGTCGAGGCCGAGACCAGCGAGGGCTACCCGGAGGACTGGGACTACGAGCGCCTCTGGACCGCGCTGCACACGCTCTACCCCGTGGGCGTCACCGCCGACGAGGTGGCCGAGGCGTCCGGCGGCGGCTTCGGCGGCATCACGCAGGAGTACCTCGTCGAGGAGCTCCAGGCCGATGCGCACGCGGCGTACGACGAGCGCGAGAAGGCGCTCGGCCCCGACGTCATGCGCGAGCTCGAGCGCCGCGTGGTCCTCTCGGTGCTCGACCGCAAGTGGCGCGAGCACCTCTACGAGATGGACTACCTGCAGGAGGGCATCGGCCTGCGCGCGTACTCGCAGAAGGACCCGCTCGTCGAGTACCAGCGCGAGGGCTACGAGCTCTTCCAGGCCATGATGGAGGCCATCAAGGAGGAGTCGGTCGGCTACCTGTTCAACGTCGAGGTGCAGGTCGAGGAGGAGCAGCAGGGCCCGGCCCTCACTCCCACCATCGCGCCGGAGTTCGGTGCGCTGGCGCAGGCCGCGCAGGCCGAGCCCTCGGTCGAGGCCGAGCTCGCGGAGCCTGCGGCCGACGCGCCGCACGCCCCGGCGATCAAGGCCAAGGGCCTCGGCCCGCAGCGGCCGCAGCGCCTGGAGTACTCGGCCCCCACCGTCGACGGCGAGGCCGGCGTGGTGCGCAAGGCCGAGGAGCTCGACGAGGTCCCGGAGCTCGGTCCCGACGCCTCGCGCGCCGAGCGCCGTCGCGCCGAGCGGGCGCAGCGCAAGCGCGACGAGCGCAGCCGCTGACCCGGTCCGAACGTCACGGACGCCCCCGCCTGCACCGCGCAGGCGGGGGCGTCCTGCGTCCGGGCGGCGGCACCACTGCCCGCGATCCGGCTGTCCGGCGGTCCGCTCGGCGGCACGTCGTCGGCGGGTGCTTCGGCGCGGCGCGGCTAGCGT
>JBGAJT010000121.1:0-9726 GCA_044224785.1 Candidatus Nanopelagicales bacterium
GGCCACTACTTTCGTGTGGTAGATGTACTTCCCGTCGGGGGAGAAGATCGGCGCGGTGTCGTAGCCGTCGTCTTCCGTGAGGTTCCGGAGGGCCTTCGTGCCGAGGTCGAGGAGGAAGATGTCGCGCGACGTCCCCGAGATCCCGGTGAAGACGACCGAGTTCCCGTCGGGGGAGAAGGCGGGCCGCAGCCAGCTGCGGTCGCGCGGGCTCATCGCGAGCCCCGGTGGAAGGAGGAAGGAAGGACGGACATGGTGCTGCACCTCGGTGTCGGCGTGGCGGGACGGCGTATCCCGGGCGCGACAGCTGGAGGTCAGCGACCGGGGCGGCCGACGCGACACAGCGCGCTCGACACCCGCACGAGGTCGACAGGGAGGCAGCTGACGAGCGTCATCCCTGGATCCTCTCGCGCGGAGGGCCCGACCGGCCCTCGTGGTGCGACCAGTTCTAGCAGACGGCGCGGACCGGTCAGCGACCGGCCTCGTGGACGACCTCGCCGTCGACCATCGTCAGGAGCGCGCGCGTATCGAGGATCGCGGCCGGCTCGACGGCCAGCACGTCCTGCGACAGCACGACGAGGTCGGCGAGCGCGCCGGGCGCGAGGACGCCGCGCTCGCCGTCGCAGAAGTTCGCCCACGCGCTGCCGACCGTGTAGGCGGTGAGCGCCGTCTCGACGTCGATCGTCTCCTCCGGCACCCAGGACGCCGCGCCGTCGAGGTCGGCGCGCGTCGCGGCCGAGTACAGCCCGACCATCGGGTCCATCTCGGCGACGTTCCAGTCACTCGAGAACGCCAGCACCGCACCGGACTCGTGGAGCCCGCGCATCGGCCACGCGTGCCGCCAGCGCCGCTCGCCGACGTTGGCGCGCCACTCGCGGACGATCTCCGGCGCGCAGTGGCGCGGCTGCATGCACGCGACGACGCCGAGCTCGCCGAAGCGCGGAACGTCGGCGGCGTCGAGGCACTCGACGTGCACGACCTGGTGGCGGCTGTCGCGCCGGCCGTTGACCCGCTGCGCGTGCTCGAACGCGTCGAGCACCAGCCGGTTCCCGCGGTCGCCGGTCGCGTGCACGAAGCATTGGAGGCCGCGCGCGTCGAGGCGGGCGATGAGCTCGTCGAACTCGGAGGGCTCGTAGTAGGCGCGGCCGCTCGTGTCGGGCCGGTTGGCGTACGGCGCGAGCATGGCCGCGGTGTGCGGCTCGACGATGTCGTCGATGTAGAGCTTCAACGGCCCGAGACGGAAGCGGTCGCCGCTGTTCGCCGCGATCGTCCGCTCGAACTCGTCGACGTCGTCGTCCGTCGTGCCGAGCGGATGGAAGAGCGCCGCGATGACGCGCGAGCGCATGGTGCCCTCGTCCCGGGCACGGGCGAACAGCGCGAGGTCGTCGAGGGAGTTCTGCGGCTCCACCACGGTCGTGATGCCGTACGCCGCAGCCATGTCGAGGCCCGAGCGCACCCGCGCGTACTGCTCGTCGTCGCTGAAGACGGGCACGAGCTCCTTGAGCGCGGCGAGGCCGGCGCGCGAGAGCCCCTTCGTCGCGTAGTCGTGCAGGTAGCCGGTGAGCACGCCGTCGGCGTCGTGCTCGAACCAGCCGTAGGGCACGTCGGTGGTCGACGACGTGACGCCGAGCGCGGACAGCGCCTCGTGGTTGAACAGGGCGGCGTGGACGCTGTAGTCGAGCAGCATCGCGGGGCGGCCGCCGCAGGCGCCGGCGAGGTCGTCGGCGTGCGGGTTGCGGCCCTCCGGGAACGCGGCGTAGTCGAAGCCCTCGGCGTAGACCCAGGGCGCCGCAGGGTTCTCGTCGAGCCACGCGCCGATCCGTGCGCCGATCTCGGCCAGCGTCGCGGCACCGTGCAGCTGCACCGCACCTGAACCGGAACCGAGCCGGATGTGGTTGTGCGCGTCGACGAAGCCGGGGACGACGAGCGGCCCGTCGACGTCGACGACCTGCTCCCGGCCGGTGAGGTGCGCCGCCACCACGTCGTCGGACCCCACCGCCGCGATCCGCCCGTCGCGGGCGAGCAGCGAGCCCGCCCACGGACGCGACGGGTCGCCGGTCCAGATCCGCGCACCGCGCAGGACGACGTCCACCCCGACCTCCTCGTCGACGACGTGCGAGCGACCCTAGCGACTGCCCGGCGTGACGGGGGCGGCCCGCTCTGGGAGCATCGGCCGTCGATGGTCCGAGGCACGAGGAGGACGGCGTGACGGAGCGGCGGCTGCCGAAGTGGGACGACGTAGGTCCGCTGCTGGGCTTCCGGGCTCCGTTCACCGGCCCGTCGCGCGTCGAGCGGGCGTCGTCGATCACCGAGCTGCGCGAGATCGCTCTGCGCCGGACGCCGCGCGCGGTGTTCGACTACACCGACGGTGCCGCCGGGCGCGAGCTGTCGATGCGGCGCTCCCGCGACGCCTACGCGCGCGTCGAGTTCCGGCCGCACGTGCTGCGCGACGTCACGACCGTCGACACGTCGGTGACGGTCCTGGGCGGGCGGTCGGCGTACCCGTTCCTGCTCAGCCCCACGGGCTTCACGCGGATGATGCACAACGACGGCGAGCCCGCGGTCGCCCGCGCGGCGCGAGACCTCGGCATCCCCTACACGCTCTCCACCCTGGGCACGACGTCGGTCGAGTCGCTGGCCGAGCAGGTGCCGGACGCGCGGCGGTGGTTCCAGCTCTACGTCCGCCGGGACCAGCCCGACAAGCGCTACGAGCTCGCCGAGCGCGCGGCGGCCAGCGGCTACGAGGCGGTCATGCTCACCGTCGACACGGTGGTCGGGGGCACGCGGCACCGCGACGTGCGCAACGGCCTGTCGATCCCGCCGCAGCTCACGTACCGGACCCTCGCGGCGATGGCGCTGTACCCGTGGTGGTGGGCCGACCTGCTCACCAGCGAGCCGCTCGAGTTCGCCTCGCTGCGGTCCACCGGCGGCACCGTCGCGGAGATGATGAGCAACGTCTTCGACCCCGGGCTCACGCTCGCCGACATCGCCTGGCTGCGCGACAACATCCCGACGAAGCTCATCGTGAAGGGCGTCCAGCACCCCGACGACGCACGGGCGCTCGCCGATGCCGGCGTCGACGCGATCGTGCTGTCGAACCACGGTGGTCGCCAGCTCGACCGTGCCGTCGTCCCGCTCGAGCTGCTGCCCGAGGTACGCGATGCCGTCGGTCGCGACCTCGAGGTCTACATCGACGGCGGGATGCTGAGCGGCTCGGACGCGGTCGCGGCGGTCGGCCTCGGTGCGGATGCCGTCCTGTGCGGCCGTGCGTACCTGTACGGGCTCATGGCGGGCGGCGAGGCCGGCGTACGACGAGCGGTCGAGCTCCTCGCAGCCGAGGTCGAGCAGTGCATGCGCCTCATGGGCATCACGTCGCTCGACCAGCTCGAGCCGGGGATGGTCCGCCTGCGGGAACGCCCCTGACGCCCAGCGGAGCGGGTGCGCCATGATGGTCGGCATGCACGCCACCGCGGTCCGACGACGTCACGTCGACCTCATGCGCGCGCAGAGCTCTCAGTGTCGCCGGGTCTGAACCTCCAGCAGCCCCGGCCCTCCGGGCCACCCCGACCCCTCGAGGACATCCCATGAGCACCTCCGCCATCCCCGTCGTCGACCTCTCGCGCTTCCGCGGCAGCGCCGACGACCGCGAGCAGTTCCTCGCCGACCTCCGCCACGCCGCGCACGACGTCGGCTTCCTCTACGTCGTCGGCCACGGCGTCCCGCAGCAGGTCGTCGACGACGTGTTCACCGCCGCGCGCGACTTCTTCGCCCTCCCGCTCGAGGAGCGGCAGGCGATCGACAACCTCAACTCGCCGCAGTTCCGCGGCTACACGCGGGTCGGCTACGAGCACACCAACGGCCGCCCCGACCGGCGCGACCAGCTCGACGTCGGCGTCGAGCGGCCCGCGCTCGACGTGGGCCCGGACGACCCGGCCTACCTGCGCCTCATCGGCCCGAACCAGTGGCCAGACGGCCAGCCCGAGCTCAAGCGCGCCGTGCTCGCCTTCCAGGACGCCGCCGAGCGCGTGAGCAAGGAGATGCTCGCGGCGTTCGCGGTCGCGCTCGGGCAGGACGAGCACTACTTCGAGCAGTGGTTCGACGCCGAGTCGCACAACCACCTCAAGGTGATCCGCTACCCCGGCCGCGGCCAGGACGTCGACGACCAGGGCGTCGGGTCGCACAAGGACTACGGCTTCCTCGCGCTGCTCGTGCAGGACCAGCTCGGCGGCCTCCAGGTGCAGTCGCTCGAGGGGGAGTGGCTCGACGCGACCCCGATGCCGGGCTCGTTCGTGTTCAACATCGGCGAGATGCTCGAGGTGATGACGCAGGGCTACCTGCGCGCCACCGTGCACCGCGTCGTGAGCCCGCCCGGCGACGTCGACCGCTACTCGGTCCCGTTCTTCCTCGGCCCGCGGCTCGACGCCGTCATGCCGGTGATGCCGCTGCCGCCGGAGCTCGCGGCCGAGGCGCGCGGCGTCGACCTCGATCCCGACAACCCGCTGCTCGCGCACTTCGGGGAGAACACCCTCAAGGGCTGGCTGCGCGCGCACCCGAAGGTGGCCGAGCAGTGGTGGCCGGACGTGCTGTCGTCGCAGTGCTGACGCTCAGCGGTCCCACCACACCGTCGCCGTGCGCCGCGGTCCCGCGTCCGGGGCTGCGGCCAGCGCGGCGGCCACCTCCGGCTCCCGCGACTCCGGGAGGCACAGCCGGATCCGCGTGAAGCGCGCGTGCTCCTCGGGCGTGAGGACGCGTCGCGCGCTCCAGTCGTCGTCCCACACGTCGGCGTGCGCGTCGATCCCGGCCTCGCGCAGCACGTCGAGGCAGTCGTCGTACGTCGGTCCGTCGGGGCGGTCGAGGTCCCAGAACTGCTTCCAGTACGGCGCGAGGTTCGCGAGCGGGTGCCGCACGGGCAGCTCGAGGACCACGCGGCGCGCCGCGTGCCGGCCCAGCGCCTGTGCGAACCCGGTGAGAGCGGCGACGTCGTAGACGACGTGATGGCAGACGACGACATCGGCGACCGGGACGTCGGCCTCGACGTCGGGCCAGCGCCCGACGTGCTCCTCGTGCGGCACGCCGCGTGCGTCGGCGGCGTCGGCATACGCGCGGAGCATCTCCCCGGAACGGTCGACCGCGATGAGCCGCCCTGCCGGCGGGACGAGCGCGAGCGATGCGCGCCCGCCGCCGCTGCCCACGTCGAGGACCGAGCCTCCGGCCGGCAGCGCCTCGAGCGCGCGGCCCCGCGAGGGCGAGTCCGGCTCGTCGCCGGAGACGGTGAACATCCGCAGCGGGTGGATCCACGGGGACGCGGGGGCCTGCTCGAGGATCTCGTCGGGGATCGCCCACGCGGCCAGCTGCTCGGCCCACCGGTCCTGCGCGCTCATGCCCCGACGCTAGCCGCGGCCGTGACCGGCGTCATGCCGGGACGCCGCGGCTGCGCCCGCGCCGCGTGCCAGGATCGAGGACGTGGAGGGGCACGTCCGCGCCGTCTTCCCGGACGCGCTGCACAGCGACCGGTTCTGCGACGCCGTCGACGACGCGGCGCGCGAGGCGGGTTTCGAGCCCGACGCCACGCTGCTCGTCACCGGCTCGTGCCGCGACGAGCTCTGCTTCCCGTTCGGCGACCGGCTGCAGGAGACGTGGGGCTCCGCGTTCCACCTCGGGTCGCTCGGCGGCCTGCTCTTCCTCGGGCGCACTGGTCTCGCCGCCGCGCACGCGCACGCACCGCTCGGTCACCGTCGCCGCCGCTACCTCGTCGTCGCCCTGACCCACGTCGGCATCGGCGCCGACGGCACCGTCGGTCGGGTGGCGCGGTCGCAGCAGGAGGTCGAGTCGTCGGCGTGCGGCGCCCTCGTCGCCCTGCAGCAGGAGATCGTGTCGGGCTCCGAGCTGCCCGACCTCGACCCCGACGACCTCGAGCAGGGGCTGCTGCGACGACGGCTGGCGTTCCTCTGGGCGCGCGGCGCCGACCTCAGCGTCCTCGAGGTCACGATGGCCGCGCGCGACGCGATCCGCCAGGACGTGCTGCGGCTGCACCCGGCGCTCGACCCCGACGGCCGCTCCGACGTCCTCCTCACCACCGGCGTGCTGGTGCACGCCGGCGACGGCGACTGGGTCGGTGCGCACGAGACCACGCGCATCCATCCCGACGGCCGCTCCGACACCGTCCTGCTGGGGCGCTGACGGCCGCCTGCGGACCCGCGTGCGATGCTGACCGGGACGACGTCGGAGAGGGGACGAGCCCGGTGACCGCCACGCCGCAGGCCGTGCGCCGCGCGCTCGCGCGTGCGCGCGACGGCAAGTCGCTCGACGTCGGCGAGGTGGCAGCGCTCCTCGACGCCCGCGACGACGACCTCAACGCGCTCATGGCGATCGCAGCCTCGTTGCGCGACCAGGGTCTCGACAGCGCAGGGCGACCCGGCGTCATCACATACTCGCGCAAGGTCTTCATCCCGCTCACCCGGCTGTGCCGCGACCGCTGCCACTACTGCACGTTCGCGACCGTGCCCGGTCGGCTGCCCGCCCCCTACCTGTCGCCGGACGAGGTGCTCGAGATCGCGCGCCAGGGTGCGGCGCTCGGGTGCAAGGAAGCGCTGTTCACCCTCGGCGACCGTCCGGAGGAGCGCTGGCCGCAGGCGGCCGAGTGGCTCGAGGAGCAGGGCTACGCCGACACGCTCTCCTACGTGCGCGCGATGGCCGTGCGCGTCCTCGAGGAGACCGGTCTGCTGCCGCACCTCAACCCGGGCGTCATGTCGTGGACCGAGCTGCAGCGGCTCAAGCCCGTCGCGCCCTCGATGGGCATGATGCTCGAGACGACCGCGACCCGGCTGTGGTCCGAGCCGGGCGGTCCGCACTTCGGGTCGCCCGACAAGGAGCCGGCGCTGCGGCTGCGCGTCATCGAGGACGCCGGGCGGCACGCCATCCCGTTCACCACCGGCATCCTCGTCGGCATCGGCGAGACGACCGAGGAGCGCGCTGAATCCCTCCTCGAGCTGCGCCGCCTCTCGCGCGCCTACGGGCACGTGCAGGAGGTGATCGTCCAGAACTTCCGCGCCAAGCCCGACACTGCGATGCGCAGCGCCGACGACCTCCCGCTCGACGAGTACCTGGCGGCGGTCGCGACGGCGCGCGTCGTCCTCGGCCCGCGCGCCCGCGTGCAGGCGCCGCCGAACCTCACCGACGAGGGCGAGCTCGAGCTGCTGCTCGCCGCCGGCGTCGACGACTGGGGCGGCGTATCGCCGCTCACTCCTGACCACGTGAACCCCGAACGTCCCTGGCCGCACGTCGACGACCTCGCGGCGCGCACCGCGCAGGCGGGCTTCGTGCTGCGTGAGCGGCTCACCGCGCACCCGGAGTACGTACGCCGCGAGGACCCGTGGCTCGACCCGCGCGTCGTCCCGCACGTGCGCGCGCTCGCCGGTCCCGACGGCCTCGCGGTCGAGGGCCGGCTCCCGCAGGGCCAGCCGTGGCAGGAGCCCGACGCCGCTCTGGTCTCGACAGGGCGCACCGACCTGCACGTCGCGATCGACACCGAGGGCCGCACCGGCGACCGGCGCAGCGACTTCGACGAGGTCTACGGCGACTGGCAGGAGATCGGCGAGCACGCCGCACTCACCTCCGGATCCGGTGACCGTCTCGGCTCCGACGTGCTCGCGGCGCTGCGCAGCGCCGAGCGCGAGCCGTCGGCGCTGACCGAGGACGAGGCGCTCGCCCTCATGACGGCCGACGGCGACGCGCTCGAGGCGCTGTGCCGGCTCGCGGACGACGTGCGTCGCGACCGCGTGGGCGACGTCGTCACCTACGTCGTGAACCGGAACATCAACTTCACCAACGTCTGCTACACCGGCTGCCGCTTCTGCGCGTTCGCGCAGCGGCGCACCGACGTCGACGCCTACAGCCTCTCGTTCGACGAGGTCGCCGAACGGGCGCGGGAGGCGTGGGACGTCGGCGCGACCGAGGTCTGCATGCAGGGCGGCATCGACCCGCAGCTCCCGGGCACGGCGTACCTCGACCTCGCGCGCGCGGTGAAGCGAGGTGCGCCGGAGCTGCACCTGCACGCCTACAGCCCGATGGAGGTCGTCAACGGCGTCGCCCGCACCGGGCTCTCCCTCGAGGAGTTCCTCCTCGCGCTCAAGGAGGCGGGAGTCGACTCGCTGCCGGGCACCGCGGCCGAGATCCTCGACGACGACGTGCGCTGGGTGCTGACGAAGGGCAAGCTGCCGACGGCGCAGTGGATCGAGGTCGTGCAGACCGCGCACCGCGTCGGCATCCCGACGACCAGCACGATGATGTACGGCCACGTCGACGCCCCGCACCACTGGGTCGCGCACCTGCGGCTGCTCGCGCGCCTGCAGGAGGAGTCCGGCGGCTTCACCGAGTTCGTGCCGCTGCCGTTCGTGCACCACAACGCCCCGATCTACCTCGCCGGCGTCGCGCGCACCGGCCCGACCGCGCGCGACAACCGCGCCGTCCACGCGATGGCCCGGCTCCTGCTCGACGGCCGCATCGAGAACATCCAGTGCTCCTGGGTGAAGCTCGGCGACGAGGGCTGCCGGACGGTGCTCGCCGGAGGGGTCAACGACCTCGGCGGCACGCTGATGGAGGAGACCATCTCCCGGATGGCCGGCTCCGAGTTCGGCTCGGCGAAGACACCCGGCGAGATCGCCGCGGTCGCCGCGGGCGCCGGGCGCCCGGTGCGCCAGCGGACCACGACGTACGGCGAGGTGCCCGCCGACCGGGTGGCCGCCGCCGAGGTCGCGGGGTCGCTGGTCGGGGTCGCCCTGCCGGTGGTCTAGCAGCCCTCTCGGCCCCGTCCCACGGACCCCGCTGTGACGGGTGTGACGCACGGGCCGGAGGGGGTCGCGGGGACGTCACGGTCCGGGGGACCCCTTCGGACCGCTGGTCCGAACGGGTTACCGTGACCACTCGTCCCCGTGCTCGTCGCTGCTGCTGAAGGCCGTCCGTGACCCGTCCCCTGCGCCCCGCCGCTGCCGCCCTCGTCGCGGTCGCCGCCCTCCTCGGGTCCTTCCTGACCGCCACCCCCGCCGACGCGGACACGACGGACCTGGCTGTGGCCATCACGAGCCCCGCGGCCGGCGCCTCGGTGTCCGGCACCGTCAACGTGGGCAGCTCGGCCTCCACCAGCAACCTCGGCACGGACACGCCGCTGTCCGTGGCGCTGTTCGTCGACGGTGCCGCCAGCGCGACAGACACCGTGTCGTGCTCGGGCAACAACGTCTGCGCGGCGCCCGCCCTCAGCTGGTCGACCGCCGGGCTGATCGGCTCGCACTCCCTCGTGGTGCAGGTGACGACGCTGGAGGGCCAGTCGCTCGACAGCGCACCGGTGAGCGTGACCGCCAACGACCCCGTCGTGACGATCGCGACGCCGGGCGCCCCGCTCGTGGGTATCGGGACGATCAACGTGAGCGGCAGCACCCCGGCGACCTCGCCGGATGCTCCCGCCAAGCTCGAGCTGCTCGTCGGCGCCAGCGTCGCGAGCACCTTCGCGTGCACGACCAACCCGTGCTCGCACGCGATGGGCTACGACGTCACGGGTGTCAGCGGGTCCGTGACGCTGACCGCGCGCCTGACCACCGACGGAGCACCCGCTCGGATCGTCACCGACGCCACCGGGGCGACCGTCTCGAACCCGGCTCCGAACGTGAGCATCACGAGCCCGACCGGCGGGCAGGTGGTGGGCCCGGTATCGGTGGCTGTGACCGCGTCCACCAA
>JBGAJT010000122.1:0-9705 GCA_044224785.1 Candidatus Nanopelagicales bacterium
TGCCCGCGTCAGGACGCGGGCTCCTCCAGGCGCGGGAACAGGATCGCGCCCTTGGTGATGGTCGCCCCGGCGGGCAGCTGCCCCCAGCGCGCGGCGTCGAGCACCGGCTGCTCGCCGATCGGCCCGAGGCCGGCCTCGGCGCCGACCTGCTCCCAGATCAGCGCGGTCGCCTTCGGCATCACGGCGTGGTGCAGCACCGCGATCGCACGCAGGGACTCACAGATCGTGTAGAGCACGGTCGCGAGCCGCTCGCCGTTCGCCGGGTCCTTCGCGAGCGCCCACGGCGCCTGCTCGGTGACGTAGAGGTTCACGGCGTCGACGAACGACTTCACGGCACCGGTCGCGGTCTGGAAGTCCAGGCGCAGCATGGCCTCGTCGGCGACGTCGACCGTGCCGGACAGGTGGCGCTGCAGCGCTAGCTCGGCCTCGTCGTAGTCGCCGGGTGCGGGCAGCACGCCGTCGAAGTACTTGCCGACCATCGCCGCACCCCGCGATGCCAGGTTGCCCAGGCCGTTCGCGAGCTCGGAGGTGTAGCGCGCGCTCATGTCCTCCCACGAGAACGAGCCGTCGGACCCGAACGTGATGGAGCGCAGGAAGTAGTAGCGGAACGCGTCGGAGCCGAAGGTGTCGATGATCTGGCTCGGCGCGATGCCGGTGAGCTTGGTCTTGCTCATCTTCTCGCCGCCGACGAGCAGCCAGCCGTGCGCGAAGACCTGCTTGGGCAGCGGGAGGTCCGCGGCCATGAGCATCGCGGGCCAGATGACGGCGTGGAACCGGAGGATGTCCTTGCCGACGAGGTGGACGTCGGCGGGCCAGGTGCTCGCGAACTGCTCGGCGCCGGGGGTGCCGGGCTCGTCGCCGAGGCCGACGGCGGTGGCGTAGTTGAGCAGCGCGTCGAACCAGACGTAGACGACCTGGCTCGGGTCCCACGGGACCGGGATGCCCCAGTCGAAGGTCGACCGCGAGATCGACAGGTCCTGCAGCCCGCCGCGCAGGAACGAGGTGACCTCGTTGTAGGCGCTCTGCGGCTGCACGGCGAGCGGGTTCGCGTCGTAGTGCGCGAGGAGCCGGTCGGCGTACGCCGAGAGCCGGAAGAACCAGTTCGTCTCGCTGACCTGCTCGACCGGGCGGCCGTGGATCGGGCACACCTTCTGGCCGGCGTACTCGCCCTCGCCGTCGAGGAGGTCGCCGGGGAGCTTGAACTCCTCGCACGCGACGCAGTAGGGCCCGTCGTACTTGCCCTCGTAGATCTCGCCCTTGTCCTTGAGCGACTGCAGGAAGCGCTGGACGCGCTCGGTGTGGCGCTCGGACGTGGTGCGGATGAAGTCGTCGTTGGCGGCGTCGATCGTCTCGAGGACAGGGAGCCACGCGTTCTCGACGAGCCGGTCGGCCCACTCCTGCGGCGCGACCCCGTTGGCCTCCGCGGTGCGCATGACCTTCTGACCGTGCTCGTCGACGCCGGTCAGGAACCAGACGCGCTCGCCGCGCTGCCGGTGCCACCGGGTGAGGACGTCGCCGGCCGTCGTCGTGTACGCGTGCCCGATGTGGGGGGCGTCGTTGACGTAGTAGATCGGCGTCGTGAGGTAGAAGGCCTTGTCGCTGGACACGCGACGATCCTACGGGCGCGCCCCCTCGCCCCCCGACCGCGTATCCGCTGAGGCGGCCTTCTTGGCGGCGACGATCGCGTCGTAGGCGGCTTTCTTGTCGAGGCCGTACGCCGCGGCTACGGCGGCGAGGGCGGCCTTGCGGGGGTCGCCGCCCTCGGCGGTCACGACGGGCGCCGACCCGGGCGGGGCGCCGTGGACGACCACGGTGATCTCGCCGCGCACGCCCTCCGCGGCCCACGCCGCGAGCTCGCCGAGCGGTGCGCGGCGCACCTCCTCGTAGGTCTTGGTCAGCTCGCGGCACACGGCGGCCGGGCGGTCCTCGCCGAACGCCTCGGCCAGCGCGGCGAGCATCTCGGCGAGCCGGTGCGGCGCCTCGAAGAAGACCAGCGTGCGGCTGTCGTGCGCGAGCGCGGCGAGCGCCCGCGACCGCTCGCCTGCCTTGCGCGGCAGGAAGCCCTCGAACGCGAACCGGTCCACCGGCATCGCCGAGAGGGCCAGCGCCGTCAGGACCGCGCTCGGTCCCGGTACGGCGGTCACCGGCAGCCCCTCGGCCGCTGCGGCCGCCACCAGCCGGTAGCCGGGGTCGCTCACGCTCGGCATCCCGGCGTCGGTCACCAGCAGCACGCTGCGGCCCTCGCGCAGGGCCTCGAGCAGCTCGGGGAGGCGCGCGGTCTCGACGGCGTCGTAGTAGGAGACGACCCGGCCCGAGATGGCGATCCCGAGGTCGGCGGCGAGGCGGCGGGTGCGGCGGGTGTCCTCCGCGGCGACGACGTCGGCGGTCTCGAGGGCCTCGCGGAGCCTCGGCGAGGCGTCGGACGGGTCACCGATCGGTGTACCGGCCACCACCAGCACGCCGGAACCCCGCAGGTCGGACACGAGTGACAGCCTGCCACGTCCTTATGCTGTGCGGGTGACGGCGACCCTCGAGCACACTGCCCCGACCGGCAGCCGCGCTCCTCGCACCACCAGCGAGCTCGCCGAGCGCCTCTACCCCGCGATGCCGCTGGACCGGATGGCCGGCTGGTGGGTCACGATCGGCATCACGATCTTCGGCGGCCTGCTCCGCTTCTGGGACCTCGCGCAACCGCGCGCCATCGTGTTCGACGAGACCTACTACATGAAGGACGCCTTCTCGCTGCTGCGCTGGGGCTACGAGCGCAACTTCGTCGACAAGGCCAACGAGAAGATCCTCGCGAGCGACGGCAACTGGCGGACCCTCGACGTCTTCCAGGACACCCCGTCGTTCATCGTCCATCCGCCGGTCGGCAAGTGGACCATCGCCATCGGCGAGTACTTCTTCGGCCTGACGCCGTTCGGCTGGCGCTTCTCGACCGCCCTGGTCGGCACGATCGCGGTGCTCGTCACGGTCCGCGTCGGCCGGCGGCTCACCCGCTCGACCCTCATCGGCGGCATCGCCGGCTTCCTGGTCGCCATCGACGGCATGGCGATCAGCATGTCGCGCACCGGCCTGCTCGACGGCACGCTCATGCTCTGGGCGCTCCTCGGCTTCGCCTGCCTGCTCCTCGACCGCGACCGCACCCGGCGCCGGCTCGCGCAGGCGGTGCTCCGCCTCCCCGACGACCACACGGCCCTGCGCACGCTCGGCGTCGGCATCGGTCCGCGCACCGGGCTGCGGCCCTGGCGCTGGGCGGCGGGCTTCGCGCTCGGCATGGCCTGCGCGACGAAGTGGTCGGGCATCTGGTTCGTCGTCGCGTTCGGCGTCATGACGGTCCTGTGGGACTACGGCATGCGCCGGCTGGTCGGCGTCCGCACCCAGCAGGCGCTCGGCGGCGCAGCCCTCGAGGGGATCCTCGCGTTCGTCGCGATCGTGGGTACGGCGTCGGTCGTCTACCTGGTGTCGTGGACCGGCTGGCTGGTCACCGACGGCGGCTACGACCGGAACTGGGCGCTGACCAACCCGGCGTCGGGCATCTGGGCGCTCGTCCCCGACAGCCTCAGGTCGTTGCTGCACTACCACGCCGAGATGCTCAACTTCCACACGCACCTGGACTCCCCGCACTCCTACCAGAGCAACGCGTGGGGCTGGCTGCTGCAGACCCGTCCTACGTCGTTCTGGTACGAGTCCTACGCCCGCGGCGTGGACGGGTGCACGTCGGACAAGTGCGCCGCCGAGGTGATCGCGCTGGGCAACCCGATCATCTGGTGGGTCGCCACGATCGCCCTGTTCCACCAGTCGTGGCGCTGGTTCGCCCACCGCGACTGGCGCTCGGGCGCCGTCGTCCTCGCGGTGCTCGCCGGCTGGCTGCCGTGGCTCGGCTTCCAGGGCCGCACGATCTTCACGTTCTACTCGGTCGCGTTCGTGCCGTTCCTGGTCCTCGCGCTCGCGATGATGCTCGGCACCTGGCTCGGGCCGCAGGACGCGAGCGCGCGCCGGCGCACCGGCGGAGCGATCGCGGTCGGCCTGTTCCTCATGATCGCCCTGGCCGCGTCGTGGTTCTTCTACCCGATCTGGACCGGCGAGCTGCTGCCGTGGAACGCCTGGCACATCCGGATGTGGTTCCCGACCTGGGTCTGACCCGGGTCGCACATCACGATCCGGTCAGCGCCGCCTCCCCCGTACGCCGAGGTTCGGCGTAACCGGCCATCGCGACGTACGGTGGTGCCCCACACGTCACAGGGGTCACCGTGCGCCATCGCCCGCTCGTCCGCAGCGCCGCAGCCGCCGTCGCTGCGCTGCTGCTGCTCTCGGGCTGCGCGGGCTCGGGCCTGTCGTTCTCGGCCGGTGACGGCGCGAGCCCCTCGGACAGCGGCCCCTACACCGCTCCGACCCTCGTCACGCAGCGCCCCGCGCGCTACGACCTGCCCCTGCACATCTCGACGTCCAAGGGCGGGATCTCCGCGATCACCGTCATCGACGCCGCGACCAAGGAGGCGCTCACCGGCGTCACCGGCTCGGGCGGCGGCGAGTGGATCAGCGACGAGCCGCCCAAGCCCGGCGCGAAGTACGCCGTCACCGCCACGGTGGTCGACGGCGAGCACTCGACGAAGGTCCGGCTCGCGGTCCCGATCGCGAAGGTGCCGTCGGCCCAGAAGATGGGCTTCGGGATGCTGCCCGGGCGCGGCCGCACCGTCGGCGTCAACGCCCCGGTCGTCATCCGCTTCGAGCACAAGGTGACCCGCAAGTCCGACGTCGAGAACGCGCTCACCGTGTGGTCGTCGACATCGGTCGAGGGCTCGTGGCACTGGGTCGGCTCGACCGAGCTGCACTTCCGTCCGAAGGACCCGTGGCCCGCGCACACGCAGGTGCGCGTGCAGGCGCTGTTCGACGGCCTGCAGATGAGCGACCTGCGCTGGGGCACCCGCGACGTCGTCGCCGACTTCCAGACCGGCGACGCGCACGAGGTGTTCGTCGACGACAAGACCAAGACCTTCACGCTGAAGGTCAACGGGAAGGTCAAGTACGTCTGGCCGACGAGCCTGGGGCGCCCCGAGTACGAGACGCGCACCGGCAACTACATCGTCCTCGAGCGCGACCCGCTGCGCGAGATGACGTCGTGCGCCGCGAAGATCACCTGCGACAAGGGCAGCAAGGAGTACTACGACCTGCAGGTGCAGTGGGCGACCCGTCTGTCGTGGTCGGGCACGTTCATCCACGCCGCGCCCTGGTCCGCCGCCAAGCAGGGCCTCGTCGACAGCTCGCACGGCTGCATCCACCTGACGGTCGACCGCGCCAAGATCTACTTCGACCAGGCGCTCTACGGCGACATCGTCCACGTGCTGCGCACCAGCCGCCCGATCGACGACCTGGTCCAGAAGGGCGACCCGGGCGCGACGGACTGGAACCTGACCTGGGAGCAGTACGTGAACGGCTCGGCGCTCAAGCAGAGCATCACGACCCAGCTGCTCACCGACCCCTCGCCGATCGCCTCGGACTCCCCCACGGCGTCCGCGAGCGCTACCGCCTCCGGCTGACCGGACCGCCCCCGGCCGTCGTCGTACGACGTCTTACGGAGTCCTGACGTCGGCCGGTCCGCGCTCGCGCGCGGGGCCATCTGGGGCGATCCTCAGGGGGTGGACCCGACCGAGACCCTCGAGGCCGACGGCACCACCGCGTACGCCGGACCCTCGCGCCGCCGCAGTGCGGTGGTCGGGGCACTGGCTGCCGCGCTCGGGCTGGTCGCTGCGGAGCTCCTCGCGCTGATCCTCCCCGGGCGCGTGTCGGCGGTGTCGTCGATCGCCGACCGGGTCATCTCCTCGATGCCGGCAGCGCCGCGCGAGGTGCTCGTCGGAGCCGTGGGCACGCTCGACAAGCCGCTTCTCGTCCTCGGGATCGTCGTCGTGGTCGTCGGGGGCGGCGCGGTCGTCGGAGCGCTGTGCGCGGCCAAGCCGGACCGCGCGCCGTGGTGGTTCGCCGGCGGCGCCGTGCTCGCGCTGGCCGTCGCGTGGGACCTCACCACCGCCGACCTCCTGCCGTTGCTGCTGGAGACGGCGGTCGCGGCCGTCGTCGCGTCGCTGGTCTGGACGCGGTTCGGCCCCGTCGTCGAGACCCCGGCCGCGGTCGCGGGCAGCGCGGAGGTCGACCGGCGCACGGTGCTGCGCAGCGTCGGCGTCCTGAGCGGGATCGCCCTGCTCGGCGTCGGCGCGGTCGTGTGGGCCCGGCGCAGCAGCACCGCGGCCGTCAACGCGGTCCGGACCACCCTGCGCCTCCCGGCGCCGACCGACCCGGCCGCACCGCTGCCGGCGGGCGCGACACCCGACGTCGCCGACCTCGATCCCGCCGTCACCGCGAACGGCGACTTCTACCGCATCGACGTCGCGGTGAACGTGCCGACGATCTCGACCGACGACTGGCGGCTGCGCATCGAGGGCCGAGTCGACCGGCCGCTCGAGCTCACCTGGGCGCAGCTGCTCGCGCGGCCGAGCATCGAGCGCCGGATCACGCTGTGCTGCGTGAGCAACCCGGTGGGCGGCAGCCTCGTCGGCACCGCGACGTGGCAGGGCGTGCGGCTCACCGACCTGCTCGACGAGGTCGGCGTGCACGACGACGCGTCGCTCGTCGTCGGCAGGTCCGATGACGGCTTCACCGCCGGGTTCCCGCGCGAGCTGCTGCGCGACGGCCGCGACGCGATGGTCGCGTACGCGATGAACGGCGAGCCGCTGCCGGTCGAGCACGGCTTCCCCGCGCGCCTGGTCGTGCCCGGGCTGTACGGCTACGTGTCGGCGACCAAGTGGCTCACCGGGATCCGGCTGACGACGATCGAGGACGACACCCCCTACTGGGTACGCCGCGAGTGGCAGGCCGACGGCCGCATCGAGTCGGCGTCGCGCATCGACGTCCCGCGCGACAGCTCGGTCGTGCCGCCGGGCGAGGTCGTGATCGCCGGGCGCGCGTGGCGCCAGCACGTCGGCGTCGGCACGGTGCAGGTGAGCATCGACGGCGGTGAGTGGCGCGACGCGACGCTCGCCGACTCCCTCGGGGTCGACGCCTGGCGGCTGTGGACCCTGCGCTGGACGGCCACCGACGGCCCGCACCAGCTCCGGGTCCGCATGGTCGACACGTCCGGAGCCGCGCAGAGCGAGGAGGTCCACGACGTCTTCCCCGGCGCCAGCAGCGGCCTGCACACCATCGACATCACCGTCGCCGGCTGACCCAGGCCGCGTCACGTCAGGGTCTAGGAACCATTGCCTGCGCAGGGCCGGGTCCGTCATCCTCGGGATCGACCAGCGCCGGTCCGAGCACAGGGGGTCCACGATGAGCTGGCTGCACAAGCACAACGACGCGGGAGAGTCCGTCGCCGTCTGCCCGGAGTGCGAGGAGCCGGCCGACACCGAGCTCACCTACTGCACGTCCTGCGGCTACGACATCGTCGCGAAGGCCAAGATCGACACGACGAACCTCAAGCCCGGCGTCTGACCGGGAAAGCAGAAGAGCCGCCCGAGGGCGGCTCTTCTGCATCACGGGTGGAGCTGAGGGGACTCGAACCCCTGACCCCCTGCATGCCATGCAGGTGCGCTACCAGCTGCGCCACAGCCCCGTGCGGTCGTGCCGGAGAAGCATAACGGCGGGGCCCGCGAGAGGCGAAATCGCCCCCGGGAGCGACGCCAGGACCAGCGGTCGGCGTACGCCGGAGCCGCTACTCCTCGTCGCCCTCGACCTCTTCCGGCAGCGAACGGGCGTTGTGCTCGAGCAGGCGCCACCGGCCCTCGGGGAGCTCCTCGAGCACGGACCAGGCGCAGTTGGTGAGGCCGCCCAGCACGGTCCAGTGCTCGACCGGGAGGCCGAGCAGCCGGCCGATGCCGGCGCGGGCAGCGCCGCCGTGCGTGGTCACCACGAGGGTGCCGCCGGGCGGCAGCGCCGAGGCGTGGCGGAGCACGGCGTCGGCGACCCGCTGGGCCACCTCGATGCGCGACTCGCCGCCGCCGGGGCGGACGTCGTCGCCGGCCAGCCATCGCACGAAGCCGTCGCCGTCCTGGGCGACGATCTCCTCGCGGAGCAGGCCCTGCCAGGTGCCGGCGTAGGTCTCGCGCAGCGCCTCGTCGGTCGTGATGTCGAGACCGACCATGGCGGCGAGCGCCTCGGCGGTGACCCGGGCGCGCTCGAGGTCGCTCGACACGAGCCGGTCAGGGGCGAGGGTCGCGAGGTCGCGGGCGGCGCGCTCGGCCTGCAGGACACCCACCTCGTCGAGGGGTACGTCGGTCGTGCCCTGGAACCGGGTCTCGGCGTTCCAGGCGGTGCGTCCGTGGCGCCAGAAGACGACGCGCCGGGCGCCCTTCACGACTCGTCGTGGGCGCTGCGCGGCCGGGTCACCGACTCGGGCAGCTCGATGCGCGCGCCGTCCTTGCCGAGGGTCGTGACGCGCACGCCGACGCGGTCGAGGACCTCGTCGTGCGACCAGCCGGTCTTGTGCTCGATGAGCCCGGCCTCGTAGTCGTTGCTGAACAGGTACGCCGCGCCGTCGACGAGCTGCTTGATGCCGTCGCCGTCGAGCCAGGCGAGCTGCTGGCTGGGATCTGCGACGAACGGGATCCCGCGGAACCGGCACTCGTCGGTGTGGCGGTTCATCGCCTCGGGGTCGTTGGCCCCGACGAGGACGAGGTCGATCCCGCCGACGCGCTCGCCGACCGGGCCGAGCTCGATCTCGCGCGCCTCGCTCATCGCGCCGGGGTAGAACGAGGCGATCTGGCACTGCTCGGAGTCGGTCGTGCAGACGAAGCGCGCGGTGTGGCGCACCTCCGACTCGCGCACCGAGTGCGTGTCGACGCCGTGCCGGTCCAGCCAGGACCGGTAGTCGGCGAAGTCCTGGCCGACCGCGCCGACGAGGATCGGCCGCACGCCCAGGACCGCCATGCCGAACGCGATGTTGGCGGCCACGCCGCCGCGGCGTACGTCGAGGTCGTCGACGAGGAACGACAGCGAGAGCTTGTCGAGCTTGTCGGGCACCAGCGAGTCGGAGAACCGTCCGGGGAAGGTCATCAGGTGGTCGGTGGCGATCGAGCCGGTGACGCAGACGCGCACGTGGGTCTCTTCTCGTCGGGCGGTGCGGGACGGACGGAACCCTACCCGGGCGCGATCCCACGGAACCGGGCGGCGCTGCGCGGCGTCGAAGCCACGACGGGACGACGATGGACGCACGAGCACGGGAGACCCGATGACCCCCAGCACCTGGCGCACCGCGGCCCTGCTGCCGACCGCCGTGGCGGCGCTCCTGCTCTCCGCGTGCGGCAGCACGGTCGCCGGCGGATCCGGCTCCGGGTCGGACCTCCCGGTCCTGCGGATCGGGGCGCGGACGGCGATCGCGGCCGACGCCGGCTCCAGCGCACCCGACGACCTCTACCCGCTGGCGGGCACCCTGCCGACCGGCCCCACCGCAGCACCTGTCCACCGCTACGGCACGACGGCCGTCCCCGACGCGACGGTCACCGGGCTCGCCGCCGCGCTGGGCCTGAGCGGCTCCGCGGTCCGGCACGCGCACGGCGTCGTCGTCGAGTCGCGCGACGGCACGCTCCGCGTGCGCGACGGCGGTGCCTGGTCCTTCACGCGGACGAGCGTCCTGTGCCCGGGCCTGCAGGTCGACGTCGACCACGCGGACCTGCAGGGGGCGGCCGTGTCCTGCGCGTCGGAGGGCCCGGGGGCGCC
>JBGAJT010000123.1:0-9550 GCA_044224785.1 Candidatus Nanopelagicales bacterium
GGCGAGGGGACGCCGGGCGAGCCCGACGTCCCCTCGCCCGGTCAGGTCAGACGAGCCACGTCGGGACGCGCTTCTCCCACATGCGCCCCAGGCCCCAGTAGCGGCCCGCGAGCACGAACATGAGGATCATCAGCGTCGCCGAGTAGATGATGTGCTCGTCGAGGAGCGGGTTGTTCGACGCCACGGTCGAGCCGCCCTTGTCCTCGTACTTCGCCCATGGGGCGACGGCGAGCCACATCGAGAGCAGCAGGATCGACGCGCCGATGCACGAGATCCGCATGCCGATGCCGAGCACCAGGCCGAGGCCGGCGCCGAGCAGCGCGAGCATGAACAGCCAGTTGATCGGTGCCGAGGCCGACGTCGGGGCCAGGTTGTTGTAGAAGTCGTGCAGCGGGCCGTTGGGGTTCGCGCCGAACTTGAGGAAGCCCGCGGTGGGGTTGCCCTCGCCGGTGCCGAACATCCAGGCCTTGGTCGTCGAGTAGCCCAGGGCGAAGTTCTTGTCGAGGAACGCCCAGAGGAACGTGAAGCCGAGCAGGATGCGCGTCACGCCCGCCCACTTCTGGGCGGCCGAGATCGTGATCCGGTCGGTGGTGTCGACGGCGGCGCCGTCGACGGTCGCGGTATCGGTGGACATGAGCCCTCCCCAGGTCGCCGGGCCGCTCCGCAGCGGACCGTGCACGGGGGACGTGTCTGCATCGCCCCCTGTGCCGGAGGGTCCGCGCGTCACCCGCCGTCGTCAAGCAACCACGCTCCATCGCGGCCCGGTGTGTCTGCTACCCACCGGTCATCGGACGCGTCAGGCCGTGAGGGGGCCGGACAGGAACCGGCGCACGACGTCGGCGCGGCCGGGCGCGCAGCGCAGCCGCGGGTCGTCGGGCGCCGTGCGGTGCCAGAGCGCGAGCAGCAGGACGGTGGGATCGGCCTCGAGGTCGGCGGCGACCTGGTCGTCGGTACGCCGACCGTGCAGCCGGCCCCGTCCGGCGGGCTCGACGCGCCAGGTGGCGACGCCGGGGGAGCGCAGCACGAGGGGCTCCGCGAGGCGCTGGCCGGGGTAGCGGTCGGCGTAGGTCTCGAACAGCTCGTCGACGCCGTCGGCCGAGAGCTCCCGGTCGCGCACGATCTCGAGGCTCGCCGCCCCCTCGAGGTCGGCGAGGTGCACCGACGCCTCGTGCGCCTGGTGGCGCGGCCACCAGCCGAGGGTTCCGGCCGAGCCCTGCGCGAAGTTGGGGCACGGCAGGTCCGGATCCTCGGCCGCGCGCGCGAGCGCCGCGAGGAGCTCGGCGGTGACCTCGTCGTACCGGTCGAGCAGGCGCTCGCCGCGACGGCGCGAGACCCGCAGCCCGGTGGTGGGTGCCTCGCGCGAGGTCACGATGCCCAGCGCCCACTCGTGGTCGCCCGTGAGGTGGGCGACGAGGTGGTGCACCGTCCAGCCGCGCACGAAGGGGACCGGCCGGTCGTGGGGCACCTCGCGGGCGAGCGATCCGAAGCGGTTCGCGGCGTCGGCGGTGGCGGCGACGAGGTCGGGCGGCATGGCCGGACGCTAGCCGCGGCGTCCGACGCCGGTTACGCGATTGCGGTGGGACGGGGTCGGCGGGGGAGAATCGCGCCTCGTGGGTCACGTCGACGTCGCCAAGGTCACGCACACGCTCCCGGACGGGCGCGTGCTGCTCGACGAGGTCTCCTTCCGGGTGGCCGACGGGGCCAAGGTCGCGCTCGTGGGCGCCAACGGCGCCGGCAAGACGACGCTGCTGCGGTTGGTCTCCGGCGACCTCGACCCGCAGGAGGGCGCGATCGTCCGCTCCGGCGGCCTCGGCGTCATGCGCCAGTTCATCGGCCAGGTGCGCGACGAGTCGACCGTGCGCGACCTGCTCGTCTCGGTCTCGCCGCCGCGGGTGCAGTCCGCGGCCGTCGCGATGGAGAAGGCCGAGCTCGCGATGATGGACAGCGACGACGAGGCGACGCAGATGGCGTACGCCCATGCGATCGCCGACTGGTCCGACGCCGGCGGCTACGACGCCGAGGTGCTCTGGGACGTCTGCACGGTCGCCGCGCTCGGGATCCCGTTCGACAAGGCGCAGTACCGCGAGACGCGGACGCTCTCGGGCGGCGAGCAGAAGCGGCTCGTGCTCGAGGCGCTGCTGCGCGGGCCCGACGAGGTGCTGCTGCTCGACGAGCCCGACAACTACCTCGACGTCCCCGGCAAGGAGTGGCTCGAGCAGCGCCTCGCCGAGTCGCCCAAGACCGTCCTCTACGTGTCGCACGACCGCGAGCTGCTCGCGCGCACCGCGACTCAGGTCGTCACCGTCGAGCTCGGCGCGGCCGGCAACACGACGTGGACGCACGGCGGCGGCTTCGCGACCTACCACCAGGCGCGCGCCGACCGGTTCGCGCGCCTCGAGGAGCTGCGCCGGCGCTGGGACGAGGAGCACCAGAAGCTCAAGGACCTCGTGCAGATGTACAAGGTGAAGGCGGCGTACAACGACGGCCTCGCCTCGCGCTACCAGGCGGCCAAGACGCGTCTGGCGAAGTTCGAGGAGGCCGGCCCGCCGCAGGAGGTGGCGCGCGAGCAGTCGGTGCGGATGCGCCTCACCGGCGGCCGCACCGGCAAGCGCGCCGTCGTGTGCGAGGACCTCGAGCTCAGCGGGCTGATGAAGCCCTTCGACCTCGAGGTGTGGTTCGGCGAGCGGCTTGCGGTGCTCGGCGCCAACGGCTCGGGCAAGTCGCACTTCCTGCGGCTGCTCGCCGCGGGCGGCAGCGATCCCGACGTCGAGCACCGTCCCGTGGGCGACGTCCCGATCACGCCGGTCGCGCACACCGGCGTCGCGCGGCTCGGTGCGCGCGTGCGGCCGGGGTGGTTCGCGCAGACCCACGAGCACCCCGAGCTGATGGGGAAGACACTGCTCGAGATCCTGCACCGCGGCGACGCGCACCGCGACGGCATGGGGCGCGAGCAGGCGGCCCGCAAGCTCGACCGCTACGAGCTCGCGCACGCCTCCGAGCAGACCTTCGAGTCGCTGTCCGGCGGTCAGCAGGCCCGGTTCCAGATCCTGCTGCTCGAGCTCTCCGGCGCCACGCTGCTGCTGCTCGACGAGCCCACCGACAACCTGGACCTGGCCAGCGCCGAGGCCCTGGAGGAGGGCCTGGCGGCCTTCGAGGGCACGGTCGTGGCCGTCACCCACGACCGGTGGTTCGCCAAGGGCTTCGACCGGTACGTCGTGTTCTCGGCCGACGGCACGGTCCGGGAGACCGACGAGCCGGTCTGGGACGAGACCCGCCCGGTCCGCTGAGGCTCACACCGGTGTAGTTCGGCCGGATCCGCGGATTTGGAGGGGTTCCGGGGGCGCCGGTACTCTTGTCCCTTGCTGCGCCTATCTGCGCGGACCCGTCTCCGGGGCCGTCGCTGGGCAGCCTGGCCGTCCGGGAGGACGACCAGTACGGCGTACCGCCTCCTGACGGCCTCGGCCCAGGGAAGCGGCACGTGCAGAGTCCACGTCCCGACGAGCGAGAACGAGGGTGCCGCATCATGCGCACTTACAGTCCCAAGGCCGGCGAGCTCACGCACGAGTGGTACGTCATCGACGCCACCGACGTCGTGCTCGGCCGCCTCGCCTCCCAGGCCGCCACGCTGCTGCGCGGCAAGCACAAGCCCACCTTCGCCCCGCACGTCGACGGCGGTGACTTCGTCATCATCATCAACGCCGACAAGGTGGCTCTGACGGGCAACAAGCTCAAGCAGAAGCACGCCTACCACCACTCGGGCTACCCGGGCGGCCTCAAGGCGACCTCGTACGCCGAGCTGCTCGAGTCCGACCCGCGCAAGGCGGTGGAGAAGGCCGTGAAGGGGATGCTCCCCCACAACAAGCTCGGCCGCCAGGTCATCAAGAAGCTGAAGGTCTACTCGGGTCCCTCGCACCCGCACGCCGCTCAGCAGCCCCAGCCGTAC
Organism: Candidatus Nanopelagicales bacterium; assembly: GCA_044224785.1. Classification (GTDB taxonomy): domain Bacteria; phylum Actinomycetota; class Actinomycetes; order S36-B12; family CAIYMF01; genus Longivirga. The sequence goes on from JBGAJT010000123.1 coordinate 3,944, forward strand.
GAGATCTCCCAGGTCGCGCAGTAAGCGCCGCGGACGAGAGACGAAGAGAGGACCGCGACGTGAGCGAGACCGTGAACGAGACCACCACCGAGACCACCGAGGCCCCTGAGGGCTTCGAGGGCTCCTACACCTCCGAGACGCCGACCACCGCTGTCGCCGTCACGCACCGCGAGGCCGCCAGCGGCCCGGCGAACGCGACCGGCCGCCGCAAGGAGGCCATCGCCCGTGTCCGCCTCGTGCCGGGCACCGGCCGCTTCACCGTGAACGGCCGCACCCTCGAGGACTACTTCCCGAACAAGGTGCACCAGCAGCTGGTGAACGAGCCGTTCGCGACCCTGGACCTCATGGGCGCCTACGACGTCGTCGCCCGCCTCAACGGCGGCGGCTCGTCCGGCCAGGCCGGCGCCCTGCGCCTGGGCATCGCCCGCGCGCTCAACGAGATCGACACCGAGGCCTACCGCCCGGCCCTGAAGAAGGCCGGCTTCTTGACCCGCGACGCGCGGATCAAGGAGCGCAAGCACTACGGCCTCAAGAAGGCCCGCAAGGCGCCTCAGTACAGCAAGCGCTAGTCGGGCTCGGGCGGGCGTCCGCTCAGCACGACCATCCACGATGCCCCGGGGCTACGCTCCGGGGCATCGTGCGTGTCAGGGGTCTTGCGCCCCGCAGGGGTCTCGGCCCCGCCAGGGACCGGGCTCGGGGGAGCCCGCCGACGACGAGGAGAGCACGTGGGACGGCTGTTCGGGACCGACGGCGTACGCGGCCTGGCCAACACCGACCTCACCGCCGAGCTCGCGCTCGACCTCGCGGTGGCCGCGGCGCACGTCCTCGGCGACGTCGGCGCCTTCGCCGCGCACGAGGGCCGTCCGGTCGCCGTCGTCGGCCGCGACCCGCGGGCGAGCGGCGAGTTCCTCGAGGCCGCCGTCGTGGCAGGTCTCGCGAGTGCCGGCGTCGACGTCTGGCGCGTGGGGGTGCTCCCGACCCCGGCCGTCGCGTTCCTCACCGCCGAGCTCGACGCCGACCTCGGCGTCGTGCTGTCGGCGTCGCACAACCCCATGCCCGACAACGGCATCAAGCTCCTCGCGCGCGGCGGCCACAAGCTCGCCGACGACGTCGAGGACGCGATCGAGACGCGGATGAACGAGGAGTGGTCGCGGCCCACGGGCGCCGCGGTCGGCCGCGTGAGCGACCACGCCGAGGGTGCCGAGCTCTACATCGCGCACCTGCTCGGGAGCCTCCCGAACCGGCTCGACGGGCTGCGCGTGGTCGTCGACGGAGCGAACGGCGCGGCGTCGGTCGTCGGCCCCGAGGCGCTGCGCCGCGCGGGCGCCGAGGTCATCGAGATCCACACCGACCCCGACGGCTACAACATCAACGAGGACTGCGGTTCCACGCACCTCGGCGACCTGATCAAGGCCGTGCGCTCGCACGGCGCCGACGCCGGTGTCGCGTTCGACGGCGACGCCGACCGCTGCCTCGCGGTCGACGCCGAGGGCGACGTCGTCGACGGCGACCACGTGCTGGCGATCCTCGGCATCGCGATGCGCGAGCGCGGCGTGCTCGCGCACGACACCGTCGTCGCGACCGTCATGGCCAACCTCGGCTTCAAGCTCGCGCTCGAGGAGGCCTCGCTCACGGTCGTCGAGACCGGCGTGGGCGACCGCTACGTGCTCGAGGCCATGCGCGAGGGCGGCTTCGTGCTCGGCGGCGAGCAGAGCGGCCACGTGATCCTGGCCGACCACGCCACCACCGGCGACGGCACGCTGACCGCGCTGCACCTGCTCGCGCGCGTGGCCCAGACGGGCACGTCGCTGCGCGAGCTGGCCTCCGTGGTGAGCAAACTGCCGCAGGTGCTGCTCAACGTGAAGGGCGTCGACAAGGCCCGCGTCGACACCGACGAGCCGCTCGCGGCGGCCGTCGCGGCTGCGGAGGCCGAGCTCGGTCGCACCGGGCGCGTCCTGCTGCGGCCCTCGGGCACGGAGCCGGTCGTGCGCGTCATGGTCGAGGCGGCCACGGCGGAGCAGGCCGAGGCGGTCGCCGAGCGGCTCGCCGACGTCGTCCGCTCCTCGCTGGGCTGATCTGCGCCGCTGACCTGCGGCGATGCTGCGGGCGGGGGCGTGTCGTGCGCCACGCGGCCCTGCTCGGCGGCCCCGCGGGCGTCCGGGCGGAGCGGCGTACCGGGATATCCTTGCCCCCATGTGCGGAATCGTCGGGTACGTCGGTGAGAAGCAGGCTCTGCAGGTCGTGGTCGACGGGCTGCGGCGCATGGAGTACCGCGGCTACGACTCCGCGGGGATCGCGGTCGTGGCCGACGGGGAGCTCGACACCCGCAAGAAGGCGGGCAAGCTCGCCAACCTCGAGACGCTGCTCGGCAGCGACCCGCTGCCGCAGTCGACCATCGGTATCGGCCACACCCGCTGGGCCACCCACGGCGGGCCCACCGACGCCAACGCCCACCCGCACGTGAGCGAGAACGGCAAGGTCGCCGTCATCCACAACGGCATCATCGAGAACTTCGCCGAGCTGCGGGCCGAGCTCACCGACGCCGGCGTCACGCTCTCGTCGGAGACCGACACCGAGGTCGTCGCCCACCTGCTCGCTGCGGTCCTGCCGACCGTCGACAGCGACCTCGCCGAGGCGATGCGCGTGGTGTGCCGCCGGCTCAACGGTGCGTTCACCCTGGTCGCCGTCGACTCCGACGTCCCCGACGTCGTCGTCGGTGCGCGTCGCAACAGCCCGCTGGTCGTCGGTCGTGGCGAGGGCGAGAACTTCCTCGCGTCCGACGTCGCCGCCTTCGTCGCCCACACCCGCTCGGCCGTGGAGCTCGGGCAGGACCAGGTCGTCGAGCTGCGGCGCGACTCCGTCGTCATCACCGACTTCCACGGCGATCCTGCGCCGGTGAACGAGTACGAGGTCACCTGGGACGCGAGCGCCGCCGAGAAGGGCGGCTACGAGACGTTCATGGCCAAGGAGATCGCCGAGCAGCCCAAGGCCGTGTCGGACACGCTCCTCGGCCGTGTCGATGCTCAGGGACGCCTGCACCTCGACGAGATGCGCCTGACCGAGAACGACCTCCGCGAGATCGACAAGGTGGTCGTCATCGCGTGCGGCACGGCCTACCACGCGGGCATGGTCGCGAAGTACGCCCTCGAGCACTGGGTGCGCATCCCGTGCGAGGTCGAGCTCGCCAGCGAGTTCCGCTACCGCGACCCGGTCGTCGGCCACCGCACGCTCGTCGTCGCGATCTCCCAGAGCGGCGAGACCATGGACACCCTCATGGCCCTTCGCTACGCGCGCGAGCAGGGTGCGAAGGTGCTCGCGATCTGCAACACCCAGGGCTCGACCATCCCGCGCGAGAGCGACGCCGTCCTCTACACGCACGCCGGCCCCGAGGTCGCGGTCGCGTCGACGAAGGCGTTCCTCACGCAGATCGTGGCGACCTACCTCGTCGCGCTGTACGTCGCGCAGGTGCGCGGCAACAAGTTCGGCGACGAGATCCAGGCCGTCGTGCGCGAGCTCAACGACATGCCGCAGAAGATCGACCTCGTGCTCGACACGACCGAGGAGGTCAAGGCGCTCGCGCAGGAGCTCAAGGACGCGAAGTCCGTGCTCTTCATCGGCCGCCACGTCGGCTACCCGGTGGCGCTCGAGGGCGCGCTCAAGCTCAAGGAGCTCGCCTACATGCACGCCGAGGGCTTCGCCGCCGGCGAGCTCAAGCACGGACCGATCGCGCTGCTCGAGGACGGCGTACCGGTGATCTGCATCGTGCCGCCGCCCAGCGGGCGCAGCGTCCTGCACGAGAAGATCGTGTCGAACATCCAGGAGGTGCGCGCCCGCGGCGCCCGCACCATCGTCATCGCCGAGGAGGGCGACGACGTGGCGGCGCTGTACGCCGACCACCTCGTGCGCATCCCCGCGGCGCCCACCCTGCTCCAGCCGCTCGTCGCGACCGTGCCGCTGCAGGTCTTCGCCGAGGCAATGGCCACCGCGAAGGGCCTCGACGTCGACCAGCCCCGCAACCTCGCCAAGTCCGTCACCGTCGAGTAGCCGCCGTTCTCACTGAATGTGCCATTCGTTGCTAAGAGAGCAACATTCCTTCCACTCACGGTCGACCGCGCGCTCCCTCACACAGCCGGGAGCGCGCCGTCCTCGTGCGACGTCACCACCAGCTGCAGTAGGACATGAGCAGGGTGTCGTGCCAGCCGTCGTCGTGGGTGTTGCGCTCGCGGCCGTGGAGGATGCCGACGCGGCGGAAGCCGGCCGAGGTGTAGCAGGCGATCGCGGCGTCGTTGCTCGCGGACGGGTCGATCTGCACGAGGTGGTGACCCCGGACGTCGACGAGCCAGTCGCGCACCGTCTCCACGACCTCTCGGCCGAGGCCCCGGCGGTGCACCGACGGTGCGAGGAACAGGTCGATGCCGCACTCGTCGTAGTCGGGGTCCTCGCCCTCGTACGCCTGGATCATGCCGACGACGGCGCCAGCGGGACCGACCTCGGGCGCGTGGGCGAGCTCGACGACCCAGCGCGTCGTGTCGCCGTCGTAGTCGAACGGGAACGTGTCGTCGGGCTCGTGCCACCAGCGGGCGACTGCGGGCGTGCGCACGATCGCGCGCAGCGTCGGGACGTCGGCGTCCTCGAGCGGTCGCAGCCGGGTGCGTGCGGTCACGAGCGCGGGGACGTCGGCCATCCGGCCATCCTCGCCCGAGGAACGCCGCCTCGCGTGCCGTTCTGCTGCTGAACGGGCCGCTTCCGCAGCAGTTACGGCAGCGCGGCGGCGGGAGCGCTACTACCGTCGCAGGCATGGACACCACACCCAAGGCCGCGTCGCCCGCCGTCCTCGAGCATCACGCGCACGCGCGCGCGACGCTGCCGTTCCACGACGAGCGCGACTTCGAGCAGGCGCGCCACGGCTACCTCGGCGGGGTCGACCCTTGCGTCGTCCTCGCCGACGACGGCCGGGTCGTGTGGGACAACGACTCCTACGGCTTCGTCACGGGCGAGGCGCCCGACAGCGTGCACCCGAGCCTGTGGCGCCAGTCGACCCTCGTCGCGATGCAGGGCCTCTTCGAGGTCGTGCCCGGCATCTACCAGGTGCGCGGCCTCGACCTGTCGAACATGACGATCGTGGAGGGCGACACCGGCGTCCTCGTCATCGACCCGCTCATCTCCACCGAGACCGCGGCCGCCGCGCTCGCGCTCTACCGCGAGCACCGCGGCGAGCGGCCGGTCACCGCCGTGCTCTACACGCACAGCCACGTCGACCACTTCGGCGGAGTGCGCGGCGTGGTCGACCAGGCCGACGTCGACGCGGGCCGCGTGCCGATCATCGCGCCCGAGGGGTTCATGGAGCACGCCGTCGTGGAGAACGTCTACGCCGGCGCCGCGATGTCGCGTCGAGCGGGCTACATGTACGGCGCTGCGCTGCCGCGCGACCCGCGGGGGCAGGTCGGTGCGGGCCTCGGCCAGACCACGTCGGTCGGCACCGTGACCCTCATCCCGCCGACGCTCGACATCACCGAGACCGGTCAGGAGGTCGTCGTCGACGGCATCCGGATGGTGTTCCAGCTGACGCCGGGCACCGAGGCGCCGGCGGAGATGCACTTCCTGTTC
>JBGAJT010000124.1:0-9472 GCA_044224785.1 Candidatus Nanopelagicales bacterium
GAAGCGGGCGGGGTCGCCCCCGCACGCCGGCAGCACCCGCGACGCGCGCGCGGCGTCGCCGAACGCGGGGACGACCGCCTTCGGCGGCACGTACCCGTCGACGAACACCCGCGAGGGGTCGTCGGCCAGGGTCTGCACCGAGGTCGTCACCCAGCGCTCGACGTCGTCGCTGGCGCGGGACTCGGCGACGTAGAACACCGACGGCCACGCGAGGACGAGGTACAGCAGCGCGACCGCAGGAGCCCACGACCTCAGGCGACGACGAGCCTCCGCGCCCCAGCGCGGGACGGTGCGGGGCCGGCCGCCGGAGACCATGAGCGCGAGGCCGAGGGCTGCGACCGGTACGACGTCGAGCGTGTAGCGCGTGTCGCGGCCGATGACCGGGCCGAGGAAGTCCAGCCGCGCGCGGGCCACCAGCCAGATGTCGAGGGCGAGGACCGCACCCGTCGCGACCACGGCCAGGACCGTCATGCCGCGGTGCCGTCGCCAGCCCAGGGCCACGACCGCGACGACGGCCACCCAGATCCAGAGCAGCCACGGCTGGGTGATCAGCACCTGGAGGGTTGAGCCGTCGCTGTTCTGCTGCCACGGTCCGCCGACCAGGCCGGTGGGCACCACCGACAGCGCCATCTCGTAGACCAGCCGGGCGACGTCGCCGTCGCTCGGCGAGGGGGCGGGCACGCCGACGACCCGCGAGAAGGCGACGGCGTACCCCGCGGCCACGAGGCCCGCGGCGACGACGGTGCCGACCACCGCGCGCGACCGGAGCGGCACCGAGCGCCCGGACGCCAGGACGGCCGCGCCCGCGAGCCCCACGAGGACGACGCCGAGCAGCGCCTTCTCGAACCACGGCAGCGCGAGGGCGAAGGCGACGACGGCGACGGCGCCCCAGCGGGCGGCGCCGGTGCGCAGCAGCCAGGCAAACGAGGCCGCCGACAGCGCGAGGAAGGTCCAGCTCGGGAGCGACTGCGTCGCGGACGAGTACCAGGACGCGCTCACGGACCACAGCGGGCACCCGACGGCGAGGGCGAGGGCGACGAGCGCGGCCGGGCCGCGTCCGACGACGATGCGCAGCAGCAGCCACATCGACGCCGCGAACAACGCCGACCACACGAGCACGGTCCCGGCCCACGCCGGCCACGACATCCCGACGCTGCGCACCAGCAGCCCCGTCTGCAGCAGGTGGGCGGGGATGAGATGGCCGTTGTAGTCCTGCAGCGCCCAGACCGGTCCCACGGTCAAGGTGATCGCGCGGTCCGCGATGACGAAGTCGTCCTGCCAGAACCACGAGCGCGAGAGCAGGTACGCGCGCATCGCCAGGGACGCGACGACGACGAGGAGCGCCCAACGGTCCCAGCGGTCCCAGCGCCAGGGGCGCAGCCCCGCTCGACGTCGGGGGGTCGCGGCGCTCGTCTCGAGCGGTGCGGCATCCGTCGTCGTCATGCCGGGTCCTTGCGCCAGACCAGCGCGAGGTTCCACGTCGCCACCTCGCGCAGCCCGGGGATGCGGAGCACCCACCACATCGAGCCCGGGAGGTAGCGCGGGAAGGCCGCGAGCAGCGTCGCGCCCCGGACGGTGCGCGAGAGCCCGAGCCCCTCCGCGACCGTGACGGCGTACAGGCTCTCGCCATACTTGTTCTTGGGCTGCTTGCCGTGCACCCGGGCGTAGCGGCGCCGGGCGCGCTCGCCGCCGAGGAAGTGCCACGGCGCCGTCTCGTGACCGCCCCACGGCCCGAACCACACCGTGTACGCCGCGAGCACGACTCCCCCGGGCCGGGCGACCCGCACCATCTCGCGGACCATCGCGCCGCGGTCGGGCACGTGCTCGAGGACGTTGGAGCTGTAGACGACGTCGAAGGTGCCGTCCGCGAAGGGCAGCCGGGCACCGTCGGCCATCACCGAGCGGCGCGAGACGTCGCCCCGTGCGGAGAGCTCGCCGTGGTCGTACTCGACCGGCACGTACCAGGCGCCGGCCGCCTCGAACGCGTCGGCGAAGTACCCGGGGCCGCCGCCGACGTCGAGCACGCGAGCTCCGTCGAGCCGGGCGAACTGCGCGACCTGCTCGATGCTGTCCGACGCGAGCGCGCCGTAGAACCGGTCGGGGTCGGTCTGCTCCACCCGGAAGTCCTGGAAGAGGCGGTAGGCGCGGGCCCAGGTCGCGCGCTCGGCCTCCGTCACGCGGCCACCGTAGGGCACACTTCGGCCTCATGACCGACATGGCCGCCGGCGCCGGCACGCGCCCACCCCTGCGGGTGCTCGTGCTCAGCTGGCGCGACGAGTGGCACCCGGAGGCCGGCGGCTCCGAGCGCACCCTCGGCGAGGTGGCCCGGGGTCTGGCCGAGCGGGGTCACGAGGTCACGGTGACCACGGCTGCCTATCCGGGCCGCCTCCACGACGAGGTGGACCGCGGAGTCCGCTACCGCCGTCGGGGCGGTCGGCTCAGCGTCTACCCGCGCGGTCTGCTGCACTCGCGCGCCGTGGGCTACGACGTCGTCGTCGACGTCCAGAACGGCGTCCCGTTCTTCGCCGCCGTCGGACGTCCGCGCACCACCCTGCTCGTGGTCCACCACGTCCACCGCGAGCAGTGGCCGGTCGCCGTCGGCCCGGTGGCGGGGCGGATCGGGTGGTTCCTCGAGTCCCGCGTGAGCCCGTGGGTGCACCGGGCCTCGCACGCCGTCGCCGTGAGCTCGAGCACCGCGCGAGAGCTCGTGGAGCTCGGTCACCCCGGCGAGCGCCTCCTCGTCGTCCGCAACGGCAGCGACACCCCGGGCGCCCTGCCGCCGCGCGACGACGTACCCCGCATCGTCGTCGTCTCGCGGCTCGTTCCGCACAAGCAGGTGGAGCACGCGGTCGAGGCGCTGGCCGAGCTCCGCGACGCCCGCCCCGACGCCCGGCTGCGCATCGTGGGCGAGGGCTACCACCGGTCCGAGCTCGAAGCGCTCGCCGCGCGGCTCGGGATCGACGACCGGGTCGACTTCCTCGGACATGTCTCGGACGCCGAGCGCGACGCCGAGCTCGCACGGGCCTGGGTGCACGTCCTCCCGTCGCTCAAGGAGGGCTGGGGCCTCGTGGCCGTCGAGGCCGCGGCCTGCGGCACGCCGACCCTCGCCTACCGGTCCGCGGGCGGCGTGAACGAGTCCGTCGTCCACGGCGTCACCGGCTACCTCTGCGACGACCAGGCCGATCTCGTCTCACGGCTCGACGCGCTGCTGTCCGACCGTGCCCTCGTCGAGCGCCTGGGCCTCGACTGCGGCATCCACGCCGCGGCGCACTCGTGGAAGTCCACGATCGACGGCTTCGAGGACGCGCTGTACGTCGTGCACCGGTCGCGCCGACGCGGGAACCGGGGCACCGGGTGACCGACGTCGACGCCGACGAGCAGCTGCGGCGCCTGCGTTCGGACTGGGAGACGCTCGGTGCGGCCGACCCGCTGTGGGCGGTCTACGTCAAGGACGGCGCACGCGGCGGCGGCTGGGACGTCACGGAGTTCCTCGCGACCGGCGAGCGCGAGGTGGCCGACTCCTGGGACCGCGTCGCGCGGCTCGTCGGACGCGCCCCGTCGCCGGACGCCGTCGTCCTCGACTTCGGCTGCGGCGTCGGACGGCTCAGCTCCGCGCTCGCGACGAGGACCGGGTTCGTCGTCGGCGTCGACATCTCCGAGCCGATGCTCCTCGCCGCGCGCTCGGTCGTGCCCGAGGAGCTCCGTCCCCGCGTCGTCGGCGTCCTGTCGTCGTCGCCCGCGCTGCCGCTGCGCACCGCCAGCGTCGACCTCGTCTACACCAGCCTGGTGCTGCAGCACATGCCGGCGTCGCTCGCCGTCGGCTACGTCGCGGAGTTCCTGCGCGTGCTCTCCCCCGGCGGCCTCGCACTCGTGCAGGTCGCCGACGAGCCCGACTCGTCGGTCAAGGGTCGTGCGTTCCGCTACCTCCCGCCGCGGCTCTACGGCTGGCTCCAGCAGCGGGTGCTCGGCTATCCCGCTCCGATGCGCATGGAGCAGCTGACCCTCGACGACGTCGCGTCGACGGTCGCGTCAGCGGGTGGACGCGTGCTCGGCCACTGGGAGGACCCGTCCTACGGCGGCCACTGGCACTACCGGCGCATCCTCATCGGCCGCGACGCCTGAGCGCCGCGACCAGCGCGACCAGCGCGCCGGTCAGTGCCAGCGCCGACGTCACGCCGGAGCCGGCACCGATCACGACGGCGACGCCGGCCGACGCCGTGAGCGCACCCGCGAGCACCACGGCGGTGCGACCACGACCGAGCAGCGCGGCGACCACCCCGCCGATCAGCCCGGGGAGCCCGAGGAGCAGGCCGCCGACGACGAGCCCGCCGACAGCGGGGGCGTGGCGCGGCAGGCCGTCGACGGGCTCGGGCGACCAGAGCGGCCCGCCGCCGCGCCGGCGTCCGGGGACGAGGCCGACGAGGACGGCCAGCACCGCGAGCATCGCGCCTGCAGCCAGCCCTGCCTGCTGCAGCGTCGTCGGCCCGTAGCGCAGCTCGACCGTGCCGCCGGCGCCCTCGGGGACGACCCAGCCCTGCTGCCAGCCGTCGATGCGCAGCGGTACGAGCGCGGCACCGTCGAGGGTCGCGGTCCAGCCGGCGTTCGCGGACTCGGGGACCCGCAGCACGGCGGCCGGCCCGGGACCGACCGCGACCGTGCGCGCCGAGCCCGACCAGGAACCGACCGTGACGTCGCGGTGCACCACGGCGGGGGCGCCCGCGCTCGAGCCCACCGAGAGGCGCAGCGGGTCGACCAGCCCGGTGTGGCCGACGACGATCCGGTGCGTGCCCTCCGCGAGCACGGCGGTGGTCCGGCCGCACGGGACGATCGCGACCTCGGTGCCGGCGAGGGCGCCGTCCAGCGTGGTGCTGACGCGGGTCGGCACGACCTCGCCGTCGATGGTCAGCGACGGGCCCAGCCCGCAGGCCGCACCCGAGGTGGAGCCGAGGTCGGGGCTGTAGACGAGGTCGCCCGCGCCGCCGAGCTCGACCTCCGAGACCGCGACCGGCATCGGGGTCACGAGCCCCGTGGCACCGTCGACGGAGGCCACCGGCGTCGAGCGCGTGATGACAATGCGCATCGACGAAGCCGTCGTCGGGGAGATCGCGACGGTTCCACCGGCGCCGACGTCGGCGTCGATGCTGCGGCCGGCGATCTCGATGCGGACCGCGAGCGGCGACGCGAAGCGCTGGCCGTCGGGCGATACGACGAGGCGCACGGACGAGATCGTCCGCGACGAGCCCCACGAGAGCGTCAGCGACGGCTGCGGGTCGTAGAGGCCGGCGACCCAGCGCGTGGTCGGGTCGCCGTCGACCGCGGCGGACGGCCGCACGTGCACGTCGTCGGACAGCCAGGACGACGCGCGCGCGACGATCCCCTCGCCGAGCGGGTCGAACAGCTGCGCCGCGGCGGGGCCCTGGCGCAGCTGTCCGGTGAGGCGCAGCGGACCGGCGGTCGTGCTGCTCACGGAGACCAGCCGGTCGAGGACGCCGGCGTCGCCGTCCTCGCGCGCCGCATCCGGGTCGCACCGCACCTCGCCGTCGGCCTCGGTGCAGGCGGCCGTGGCCGGCTGGCGCGCGGCGAGGACGGTCGACGTGCGCCGCCCGTCGGCCGTGGGCGGGGTCGCCGTCAGCAGCGGCATGCTCGCGGTGATGCCGGGCAGGCGCACCTCGCGCACGCCGAGGTCGCCGAGCGCGCCGTCGGCGCCGACCGCCGTGATGCGCACCGACGACACGTCGCGCAGCGCCTCGGCCTGGACCGGCCCGACCGTGCCGTCGGCGGACACCTGCTCCTCCCAGGTCGAGGCCCCGGTCGACAGCTCGACGCGCGTCACCCGGCTGCCGACGAGGTCCGAGCGCATCAGGCGCACGACGAGTCCGCGGACGTCGCTGGGTCCCCGCAGGTCGACCTGCAGCCACTCGCCCACCGGGCCGCGGTAGCCGCCGGACTGCCACCACGTCGAGGCCTCGCCGTCGAGGGCCGCGAAAGGCTGGTGCTCGGTGCGGAGCTCGCCGAAGGTGTCGGCGTAGGAGCGCGACGTCGACGCGGAGAGGCCGGCGATCCCGCGGTAGGACGCGACCGTGAAGTGCGGGTCGGCGAACGGGACGAGGTCGGGGCTGCGCCGCCGCAGGCGGCTCGGCTCGTCGGCGGTCTGCACGGACGACAGCGACTCGTCGCCTCGCCCGAGGGCGCGGTCGCGGCGCATGAGGGTGTCGGTCGACACCTGCGGTCCGCCGAGCGAGGCGTCGACGCCGTCGTCGGCCATCACGACCGGGCGGTCCGGGCCGATGAGCCCGGTCGCGGCGGCCGGCAGCAGCGCCTCCGGTCCGCCGGTCACGACACCTACCGACGCGAGCGCGGTCGCGTCGACGCCGGCGACGGGCGACGTCACGCGGTAGATCTCCACCGCCGGCCGCGGCTGCTGACGGTCGAAGTCGTTGACCGTGATCGACGACGACGCGACCTGCGCCTCACCGAAGGACGCGACGAGCTGCAGACCCGGCGAGCTCGACAGGGTGGCCGCCACGACCGACGGCGAGGGCGACGACGTGCGGTCGACGTCGAGGTCGTTGCGCGCCACGACGTAGGAGATCCCCGACCTCGCCAGGGTCTCGGCGAGCCCGGGTACGGCACGCCCCTGGCGCAGCGCGGCCGACACCGAGTCGAGGACGCGCGCGCTGCCGACGCTGCCGAGCGGCAGCCCGTTGTCGATCGCCCACGGCGTGGTGGCGAGCGGCTGGAGCGGCTCGTCGATCGTGCGCCCCCAGACGTACTGCCCGAAGCCGGAGCCCGGTACGACGAGCGCGCGCGGGTCGCCGGGCTGGGAGCCCAGCCACCCCGCAGCCTGCGTCCACCAGCTCGGCATCTCCGTCCAGGTGCGCCCCGCAGCGATCCCGGGCGACACCAGCGGCGCGGCGGTAGCGACGACCAGCAGTGCCGCTGCGCCGGCGGGCAGCGCAGCCCCCCAGCGCGCGGCGTGCGGCGAGCTCCACGTCCGCCCGGCGAGCGCGCGCGTGACCCAGGTGACCAGCGCCAGGACGGCGGCGGCGACGCCGAGCGCGAGCGGCAGGCGCAGCAGCGGGTCGAACTTGTGCACGTTGCGGAAGGGCGACAGCGGGCCGTCGAGCACCGCCCAGACGGCGGGCGCCAGCGGGGCGAGCAACGAGCCGGCCGCCATGGCCACCAGGCCGAGCACCGCGGTGAGCGCGGCCGGGACCCGTTCGGGCATCCGCCTCGAGGCCAGCCCCGCGAGCCCCGTCGCGGCCACCAGCAGCGTGCCGACGACGATCCACGTCGTCGCGGCGTACTGGTAGCCGGCCGGCCACCACGGCAGGCCGTGGTCGACGATGCCTGCCACCCAGTGCACGTCGCCGCGCACGACGCGGTCGGGCGTGAGGCCGCCCGCCGTGTCGCGCCCGGTCTCGATGAACGTGAGGAACGGTGTCGCGTACTTCGCCTGCACCAGAAGCGGCACGGCCCACCACGAGCAGAAGAGCGCGACGAGGAGCGACCACCAGCCGAGCAGGCGCCAGCGCCCCTGGCGGCGGGCGAGGATCCAGATCACCGTCGCGGGGAGGACCGCGAGCGTCAGCGTGGCGTTGGCCGCACCCATGAGGAGCACGGGCAGCGCTGCCCAGAACGCGGTCCGGCGCGGGCTGCGTCCCGTGCGCGACACGAGCGGCAGGAGGGTCCAGGGCAGCAGCGCCGCGGGCAGCGCCTCGGCGGAGAGCGGGCCGACCACCGTCACCAGCCGCGGGGCGAACGCGTAGGCGAGCCCGCCGACCACCGCGGCGTACCACGGGAGCCCGAGGCGCGTCGCGAGCCGGCGCAGGCCGAGGTACGCCGCACCGAGCAGCAGCCACACCCACGCGGCCTGCGCGATCCACGTGGGGATGCCCAGGGTGTGCGCGACCCCGAAGAACGGACCCATCGGGAACAGGTAGCCGTAGGCCTGGTTCTGCAGCTGGCCGAACCCGGCCGACGGGTCCCAGGCCGAGAAGGCGCGGGCGAGGAAGCCCCAGGGGTCGACGACGAGGTCGAGCTTGGTGTCGAAGCGGGTGCGCCCCGGGTCCTGGAGCAGCAGCACGACGGCGAGGACGCTGAGGACGACGGCGTCGGCCGCGCGCTCGCGCCGCACCCGCCTGGGCCGCTCGGGCGCAGGCGCGGCGGTGTCGCGCGCAGCAACCGTCAGCACCGGCGCAGCATAAGGTGGCGCCCGTGCCGACACCGCCTCCCGCATCACGACCGGGTGACGATCCGGCCTTCGCGGAGGCCTGGGCCCGTGCCGACCGCATCGGCGGCTGGCTCACCGAGGCCCAGGGCCGCCTGCTGTGGGACAGCGCCCGGGCGCTGTCCGCGGGCGACCGCATCGTCGAGATCGGCAGCCACCAGGGCCGGTCGACCGTCGTCCTGGGCCTGGCCGCGCAGAGCGTCGGCGCCCGGGTGACGGCGATCGACCCGTTCGTCGAGGGCGCGATGTTCGGCGGCCAGAGCACGCGCACCCGCTTCGAGGCGAACATCGCCGACGCCGGGCTCTCCGACGTGGTCGACCTGCTGCCCATGCGGTCGCAGTCGGCCCTCGTGGGCTGGACCTCGCCGATCGCGCTGCTCTACATCGACGGCAAGCACGACTACTGGACCGTCGTCGACGACCTCGGCTGGACGGTGCACCTCGAGCCCGGCGCGCTGACCCTCATCCACGACTCGTTCTGCTCCGTCGGCGTCACCTCCGCGCTCCTCGACCACGTCCTGGTCCGCGGGCGGCTGCGCTACCTCAGGCGCGAGACCACGATGGCGGTGTTCGACAGCACGACGCCGAGCTCGCAGGACCGCCGGCGGCTGGCTGCCGAGCTGCCGTGGTTCACCCGCAACGTCACGATCAAGGCGGCCCGACGGGTGCACGCCACCCCGGTGCTGCGGGCGCTGGGGCACGACTCGCCCCACGACCCGTACTGAGCCGCGACACCCGGACCCAGGACGCACGACGAGGCCCGCGCCAGTGGCGCGGGCCTCGTGATGTCGTGGTGCGGGGCTAGTTCGTGCCGTAGACGACGTACTCCTTGTCGACGGGCGCAGGCACGGCGGTCTGGGACGAGACCAGGCCGAAGGCGGCGCCGCCGGCGATGACGGCACCTACGACGGCCGCGACGATCGGACCCACGAACAGGCTCACGTGCCCTCCTCGGACTTCTTGGCTACCGGACGGTAGCAGGACGTCGCGGCTTTCGTCGCCCTCCCCGCCACGACATCGCCGATCGAGCCGCGGCCGTGACCAGGACGAGACCGGCCAGCAGGTACGCCGCCGCGACCAGCGCCATCGACGAGGTGCTCGGGGACGGGGGCGGGGCGATCCGCCCGGGAAGGGACCACAGCGACATCGTTGGCCCGTCGGACACGCGGTCGAGGCCGGCGAGGGCACGCGGCACAACGTCTCCGGGCGTCTCGTGCTCGACGACGACGTACCGGACGCCGA